>JAQVMY010000030.1 GCA_028703405.1 Bacilli bacterium | reverse complement strand
ACTGCTAGTAATTCTACTAATGTAAATCCTTTATTTTGTTTATTCAAAATACCACCTCTTTTACATGTTTATTATATCCAAAATAGCGCAAGTTATCATAAATAAGTTCGTTATGCGTTGTTTACTTTTGAAAATTCACTTATTTTATCAACTATTATAAAAATAAAAACACTCTGAGTAACACATAACAAACTTCACTAAAGACTTCAAAATTATTTAACACAAAAAAACATATAATAAATACATGTTATTTTATTTTTATTCTTTGATTTTTAGTTTCAATATGAACACGCTGAACAAGAGCTAAGGCGGCAATTAATGAAATAGTATAAGAACCACCATAAGAAAGAAATGGTAAAGGTACTCCCGTTAACGGAATCAATGCAAATAATCCGCCTAAGTTAATAAATATATGAACAAATATATAAATTCCAACCCCTAAGCAAATATATCTTCCTCTAATACTATTAGCGCGACTGCCTAATAACATAATACGATATAAAATTATAATATAAGCAATGAAAATTGGTGTCACTCTTATAAGACCATATTCTTCAGCAATTATAGAAAAAACAGAATCGGTATGTGGTTCTGGTATATATGAATACTTTTGTTTACTTTTACCAATACCAAGTCCAAATAATCCCCCATCATTAATAGCAATAATTCCATTACAAACTTGATAACCACCATCTTCGTAATTATTACAAGGGTGAAGATAATCAGTAAGACGTGATTGTTGAGCATCAGTAAAAAAATAACCTTTAACAGACACCATAACACTAATTCCTAAGACTAGTACTATAAATAAAACACCTAATGTTTCAAACTTTTGCCGCCATCTAATTGGACTAAACAAAAACATTCCTATAAATATGGTTAATTGTATAACCATCGTACCAAAGTCTTTTTGAAAAAAGACAATAATTGGAATTATTAATGTTATTACAATAATTTTAACAATTATTTCAGTATATTTATTCTTCTTACTAGATAATTTACGGCTATGTTTATCATATAAACCAGCCAATATAGCAATACCTAATACTTTTGCAATTTCACTTGGTTGAAATGTTTGACCTCCAAATGTTGACCAGTTTTTAGCACCTCTAATATCACTAGCTGAAATTAGTGACAATATCATATAACCAGCTAATAATAAGACTGGAAAAATTCCTACATTTTTATAAAAAACAGTGGGTATTTTTAATATTATATAAGCTAATATTAAACCTAAGATAACCATAAATGAGTGACGATAAAAATAATGATATAATTGAACATCTTGAGATACTGCTTCTCTACTAGAAGCAGTAACAATATTTAATAGTCCAAAACCAATCATCGCAATAGATACAAATAATAATGTTTTATCCATATCCTTGATAGTGGATCTTATTTTTTTTATAACTACTTTCATATGATCACCTAATATTATAATATCATATAATTAGTTTTATTTGTAATGTTTTTATAAAATAGTATGGTAATTTACAAAAATTAAAAAAGCAGACATTTTTATGGTATCCGCTTTTTTTGTGCTAATAAATCTATTTATTAAGAAGAAACAGTCAGGCTAGGAATTTTATTGCCACCTTGCACTACTGCAGTACTACTACCTCCACTTAAATTTGTTCGATATATTCTATATCGATTTGAATATCCACTTCCTAAGTCGACACTATAATATAAATATTGACTATTAGTAGCAAGATTAAAAATAATATCATCATCTTGTATTGCCGTAGTTTTGCTACCTCCACTTAAATTTGTTCGATATATTCTATATCGATTTGAATATGAACTTCCTAAGTCAACACTATAATATAAATATTGACCATTAGTAGCTACATTCAGAATTTTATCATTACCTTGTATTACTGTAGTTTTACTACCTCCACTTAAATTTGTTTGGTAAATTCTATATCGATTTGAATATGAACTTCCTAAGTCAACATTATAATATAAATATTGACTATTAGTAGCTATACTAAGAATATTATCATTACCTTGTATTACAGAAGTACTACTAGTTCCACCTGAAGTTATTCGATAAATTCTATATCGATTTGAATATGATGATCCAAAGTCGACACTATAATATAAATATTGATTATTAGCCGCTACATTATTAACAACACCATCAGAACTCTGTCTTATTGCAGTATTACTGCCTCCACTTAAGTTTGTTCGATAAACTCTGTGTCGATTTGAATATCCACTTCCTAAGTCTATACTATAATACAAATATTGATTATTAACTGCTACATTTTTAGCATTGCTATCTTCATTTTGTCTAACTGTAGTTTTACTACCTCCACTTAAAGTTGTTCGATAAATTCTGTATCGATCTGAATATCCACTTCCTAAATCTAAATTATAAAATAAATATTGAGGTGGTGTACTAGTTGTTACTGTTTGACTTCCTAAACAAGATTGATGACCTAGATTATCATTTATACACAATCTATAATAATAAGTTGTTCCAGAACTAAGTCCCGTTATATTACAAGTCGTTGTATTATTGGTACATATTGTTGTCCAAGTGCTTCCATTTGAACTAGTTTGATATATATATGGGCTTGCCGCAAGACCGCTATGAGCATCACTTGCATTTCCAACTCTTGTTATTATATATGAATTTGTGGTGATACTTCCTGCACTTATACTTACTGCACTTATTACTGGTGCGGAATTATCTAAGTTAAAGACATTACTTCTCCCTATTCTTTCATTTCCGCTATTGTCTACTCCCTTGATCCATAAGTAGTAGCCACCTGTTACACCTGCTGGTGTACTCAAGGTTCCTCCATTTGTAAAGGTTGTTGTAAATGAACTAGAACTTGGCGCTGTGGTAGATGTTGTCCATTGATAATGTCTACTAGATACTGTACTATGAGCATCTGATACATTTACTGTTGTACTTCTACTTTTAGCATATGCGCTATTTCCATTTGTTCCAAAGGCTATAGTCGGTGGAACATTATCTAATACTTTTACTGTCCTTGTAGTTACGGATGTATTTCCTGCATTATCTGTTACTGTATAAGTTATTGTATAATTACCTGGTACATTTATATTTACTGTTCCAGATGATATTACATTTCCGTTTATTCCGCTATGGACATCTGTTGCAGTTGCGCCAGCATCAGTATATGAAGTACCTACATTTACGTTAACAGTTGAATTTCCATTCAATGTTATTACTGGTTTTGTATTATCTAATTTAAACCCATTGCTTCTTTGAATTGTTGTATTACCTACTATGTCTTTTGCTAGTATCCATAAATAATATTCTCCGGTTACACTTAATGGTGTACTAAGAGTAACTCCATTTGTAAATACCCCGTTAATACTTCCTTCACTCGGTGTCGCTGTACTAGTATTCCATAAATATTTTAAACTACTTGTATTTATACTGCTATGAGTATCTGATACATTTACCATTGTATTTCTACTTTTAGCATATGTACTATTCCCGTTTGTTCCAAAAGTTATTATTGGTGGTACATTATCTATTACATTTACTGTTCTAGTTGCTATTGTCTCATTTCCTGCTTTATCACTGACAGTATATTTTACTGTATAGGTTCCTACTACATTTACATCGACAGTTCCTGTTGTTATTATATCTACTGTTATATCTCCATCAACTTCATCATATGCTGTTGCACCTAAATCTGTATAAGCATTTTCAACATTAATTGTTATTGGATTATTTCCTAAAATAGTTATAACTGGATAGCCCACATCTATAACTGTTACATATCTAGTTTTTGTTGTTGTATTTCCCGATGAATCACTCGCACTATAAACTACTGTGTATTCACCAGGATAAATTATAATATCACTAGTTAGTGTGACAATAATTGTTTCTAAACTATTATCACTGACTGTTACACCTTCCATAAAATCAAAAGATAATATTTCATCTACTGATAGTGTTATGTTAGAAGGTACTATTAAATCTGGTGGTATCTTGTCTTCAACCACAACACTTCTTTTTACACTCGCTTTATATCCAAGATGTTCCACCATATAAGTTATTTCATATGTTCCTAGTTTTGAAACATCAACTTCATCTATAATTTGACCTTGATATTTAATTTCATATTGTATATCAGATAATGGCTCATCATCAATTGTTTTGGCTATCGCTCCTTGGTCAGTGTAATTTGTATTTATCGACACATAGACAAGCGGTTCACCTACTAACTCAATGGTTGCCAATACTATACTTTGTAAACATTCCTCTTCCAAAAGGTCATGAAGTTGCACTTTGACTTCGTTAAAATTCTTAACAGCACACCATTTACCATTATGTATAGATACTCCAACATCACCTTTATTGTTAATAACTACCTTACCAGTTTTAGGTTTTTCTCCTTTATAATCTAGTTTATATTTATTATTTTCAGGTATCGATGTCTCGACACCATCATTATAGGTGTATGTTACACTAAGTTGTTCTCCTTTTGTTAGGGCAAGTGAATGAGTATACTCACTTGTTTTTATTATTCCATAGGCTGTATTTTTAAAAGCACCTTTTTTGGCTAATTCGACAATATTAATAATTAATGTTGAAGTTATTACTAAAATAATACCTAATACTATAATTACTGCTAGTAATTCTACTAATGTAAATCCTTTATTTTGCTTATTCAAAATACCACCTCTTTTACATATTTATTATATCCAAAATAGCGCAAGTTATCATAAATAAGTTCCTTATGCGTTGTTTATTTTGAGAGTTCACTTATTTTATTAATTATTATAAAAATAACCGCTAGTAATTCTACTAGTGTAAATCCTTTTTTATTTGAAATGTCGTTTTACAATTAGTGTTCTTAAAATGTTCTTGGTAATTATATTTTTTAACAAAAAGCATGCTCTTTTTTAGTTGTTTATATTAAAATTTTAGCATTCCCTATTTTTAATGTCAATTAACTCCACGCGGTAGTTGATATAGGATTAATAAATGGCAAAATAAAAAAGTAATACATTATGAACTATTTTTTCATTAGTATTCCTTTTTTGAGCTATTTTATTACTTATTCATATTTTAATATATTATTTTTGATTTTCTGTACTATATTCGCCACATGTTAAGTGGTTTTCTACTTTATAATCTCCAACAACTTCACGATTTTCATCAAGTGTTAATTGAACTAAACTATATGATGTTTTATCACAATTTTCTTTAACAAATTTTGAAATATCATAATTAACATCTTCTAGAGATTTTAGTGTTATATGATGCTCATCTAACCCTAACACCTTTCCTTTAAGTTGCTCCTCGTAATATTTTCCTGCTAAAGACTCTAATTCAGTTTCTAAAGCTTTGTAATTTGGCTTACCACAACCAACAACAGCAACCAATAAAACTGCCACGATAAAAATTAATTTTCTTTTCACTTTATCCCTCCTATATACTATAATATCATATATATTAAAAAATTAAAATTGATTTATAATTATTATGGATATATTTATCATTTTATACGTCTAATTCATTAACATTTTAAAAATAGGTCAATTATATAAACATTTATGAGCAAATGTAATAAACTATACTAGAACTAGATAAGGAGGTAATAATATGTATTATTATGGAGGTTACCAAGGCTATGGCGGAGGCGCTTGCTGCCAAACTAATCCATGCTGTGGTTATGGTGGTTATGGCGGAGGTTATGGCAGTGGTGCTGCAATAATTCTAGTGTTATTTATATTATTAGTCATAGTTATTGGTTCTAGACTAGTTGTTGCATAAAGGGAATAAAAAATTCCCTTTTTTTCTTTAATTTTTTATGATAGAATATATACACGGAGGTATGTATTATGTTAAAAAAATTAAAAATATTAGATGAATCAGATAAACGTTTGCGCAAAGTAAGCGATAATGTAACTTTTCCTTTAAGTATTGAACATAAGGAACTTATTAAAAAAATCATTAAACAACTAAAATATAGTCAAATAGAAGAAAAACAGGAAAAATACAACCTTCGACCAGGTATGGGATTAGCTTTCCCTCAACTTGGAATTCACAAACGAATTATTGTAATTGTTGAAGAAGTCGAAGAAAATAAATTTAATAACCATGTTGTAATAAATCCTGAAATAATTAGTCATTCAGTTGAAATGATTGCTGCTGAAGCTGGTGAAGGTTGTCTTAGTGTTAATCGAGAGGTTGAGGGTCATGTTCGCCGTTATGCTCGTGTTACAATTAAAGGTTTTGACGAAGATGGTAATAAAATTAAAATTCGTGCTAGAGAAGAACTAGCAATTGCTTTTCAACATGAAATAGATCATTTAAATGGAATTTTGTTTTATGATCATATTGATAAAAAGAAACCTATTTTAAATGAAATTGAAATTAGGTTTATATAAACAGTTGAAACACTGTTTTTTTGTATGATTTTTTCTATTCTATTTATACTAATTACTGGTGATAATATGATAAATAACCACGAATTAATTGAAGTTAATAACGAATCAGAGTTGTACTTATATGTTGATTTTAATTATGAATTTGGAATTGATTTTAAAGAAATAAGTAATAATTTAGAATCATTTAATGAAAAAATATATAAATATTTAACAGAAAAAGAAATAAATTTTACTAAAGGTAAGATTTTTATTGTCGTTGGAGGAGTTCTTCTTGGAACTTTATTTATAAATAACAATCAAATCCAACCCACTAATAACCTACAAAATAATAACTATGAAATCGCAGAAAAAGTACCTATAAATACACCTAAAATTGAAAAAAAAGAAGAAGTTGTTGAAGAACAAAAAAAAGAAGTTGTTGAAAAAAAAGAAGTTGTAACTAACACTGTAAAACCTACTACCCCTGCTATAAAAAAAACTGAAGAAAAAAAGATTACCCCCAAAAAAAGTACACCTATAGTTTCAAAAAATCAAATAACCATCCATCGTACTAATGGACAAGTTATAAATATAGAATTAGAAGATTATATTATTGGAGTTGTTGCTGCAGAAATGCCTGCTTCATTTAATAGTGAAGCTTTAAAAGCCCAAAGTGTTATTGCTAGAACTTATGCACTTAAAAAATTATCTAAATTAGAAAAATTAACCGACTCTACTTCACATCAAGTATATAAAGATAATAACCAATTAAAAAAACTTTGGGGTAATGATTATAGTAAATATTATAATAAAATTAAACAAGCTGTAACTAGTACTGCAGGATTTTATCTGACTTTTAAGGGAGATTATATCGAAGCTGTTTATCATTCAACTAGTAATGGTAAAACAGAAGATTCAATTGCTGTTTGGGGTAATAGTTTTCCTTATTTAAAAAGTGTTGATAGTCCTTGGGATCTTAAAGCATCAAGTTATAAAAGAGAAATAACTAAAGAATTTAATACCTTAAAAGCTATAACTGGGATTGATATTACTGAAGGTACAGAAGTAAAAATAATATCACGCACTAGCGGAAATAGAGTTAATAAAGTTAGAATTGGTAATAAGGTTTATACGGGTGTTGAATTTAGAACTCTCCTTGGACTTAGGTCCGCAGATTTTGATATAACTTTTGAAAATGGTAAAGTTGTTTTTACAACTTTTGGTTTCGGTCACGGTGTTGGAATGAGCCAATATGGGGCTAATGGAATGGCTAATGATGGCTATAACTATAAAGAGATAATGAGTCATTATTATCCTGGTACAACATTAAAAAAATAAAAGATTTTATCTTTTATTCTCTTGTAATTTAACACTAACTAATTTACTAACACCAGATTCTTGCATAGTAATTCCATACAAAACATCAGTAAATTCCATGGTTTTCTTTTTGTGTGTTATTAATATAAATTGGGTTTTTTCTTTTAATTTTAATAAATAACTACCAAAACTTTCAACATTTACCTCATCAAGCGAGGCTTCAACTTCATCTAGAATACAGTATGGAACAGGGCGAGATTTTAATATAGCAAAAAGTAGACTAATTGCTGTAAATGTTTTTTCTCCACCTGATAACAATGATATACTTGTTAATTTTTTACCAGGTGGTGAAACTATAATTTCAACTCCTGTTTCTAAAACATTATCTGGATCAGTTAATTTTAATGTGGCTTCTCCACCTTTAAATAATTCTTTAAAGGTTGATTCAAAGTTTTCTTCTATTATTTTAAAAGTTTTCAAAAATTCTACTTCCATCACTTGATCCATCTCATTAATTATTTCTAGCAAGGTGTTTTCAGCATTAGTTAAATCGGTTCTTTGTTTAATTAAAAATTCATATCTTTCACTAATACGGTCATACTCCTCAGGAGCATTTAAATTAACCATACCTATTTCTTTAAGTATTTTTTTCAAACTATTAACTTTATTTCTAGCAACATTTTCTTCTATTTCTAGAGTATATTTAGTAACTGCAGCCTCATAAGTTATACTATATGTTTCACTTAAAATATTTAATAAATTATCTAATTTAACATCCATTCGATTGATCGCTATTTCTAAATTATTAAGTTCCTTAGTTTTACTAGCATATAAACTATTTTCTTTTTTAAGTTGGTGTTCAACCTCTTCAATTTTATCAGAGATTACTTCCCTTTTCTTATTAAGAAGTGCTAAAATATTGTTCACTTCATCACGATTTTTAATGGCTTCATAATAATCTTTTAAAATCATCTCTTCTTCATCACTTAAAGTATTTTTAAGAATGTTATTAGTTCCCTGCACTTCATTATTAATTTTATTTTGAAGTTCCTTGTTTTCTTCTAAAGATAATTGAAAATTATGAATAATTGTTTCGATATTTATTTTTTCTTTATTACTTAAATACATTTTATCTTCAAATGATTTTAATATATTATCATTTGAATTAATTTTATTTTCAAGTTCTTTAATAGTTGTAACAATATTATTTAATTTTGATAAGTGATTTTCCAACTCATATTTATCCATAATAACATTACGGCTTTTTTGTTGATTACCACCGGTTATAGAGCCACCAATATTTAATAGTTCACCATCTATTGTAACAATACGATAACGATAATTTAATCTTTTGCTAATTAAGTTAGCGGAATTTAAATCTTTAGTCACAATAACATTCCCTAATTGATTATAAACAATATTGCGGTATTTAGTATCATATTTTACTAGTTCCGATGCAACATTAATAAAACCATCTATTTTTTTAAGTTCAAATAAAGTTGTCTCATCAACAGTTCGAGGTTTTATAATGTTTATTGGGAAGAAAGTAGCCCGGCCCAATTGATTGTTTTTTAGGTAGGTTATTGCTTCTTTAGCGCTTACTTCATTATCAGTAATAATGTTAGCTGTTGCAAGTCCTAAAGCGGTTGTAATGGCTAATGAATGAAGTTCTGATACTTCGATAATATTTCCAAAAGCATTATGAATACCCCTTAATTTAGGATTATTAAGTACACTAACAACTGAACTTGGCAAAGAACTATTATTATCAATACTTTCTTTTAAATGATCAATTTTATTTTGAGTATATTGACCCTCACGAAGTTTATTAGCAAGTTCAATTTCTAATTTACGTCTAACTTCTTTAGTTTGATTGATAGAACTATTAAGTTCGTTATAAGTATTATTGATTGTTTCTAATCCTAATTGTTTTAATTTTATATCGTTGGTAATATTAGCAATTGTATTTTCAATTTTTAATTGTTCTTCTTTTAAATTAACTAAATTATCATGAAGTTTAATATCTTCTACTTCATACTTTTTACGCTCCAAAATAATTTGTTTTTGACTATTTATTTGTTCAACTAATTTTGTTAATTCTAATAATTTTTTTTGATTAATAGCTATATCACTATCTAATTTAGATAGTTCTTTTTTATCTTCTTCAATAATAACTTCGTTTTTATTATTATCTGTTGTAACATTTAAAATCTCCTGATTTAATTCATCAATTTCTATTTTACTTTGTTGATATTTACTATTAATATTAGTAATATCCGAAGTTATAAGGGCGATTTCAATATTTTCTAATTCTTCTTTGTTTTTTATATAATCAAGGGCGATATCCTTTTGAATACGTAATGGTTCAACTTGAATTTCAACCTCATTAATAATATCATTTACCCGTTCCATATTATTATGGGTTCTCTCTAATTTTCGTAAAGCTTCTTCTTTTCTTTTTTTATACTTTAAAACACCAGCAGCCTCTTCAAATATAACACGACGGTCATACGGTCTGCTAGAAATTATTTCTTCAATTTTCCCCTGTGATATAATATTAAAACTTTCTTTCGAAATACCTGTATCTAATAAAACATTAACAATATCTTTTAATCTACATTGTTCATTATTAATAAAATATTCATTTGTTCCGTCACGATAAACTTTTCTTTTAATAGCAACTTCATTGAATTCAAGAGGAATATATTTATCACTATTATCAAACAATAAAGTGACACTAGCTACATTTAAGGGGTTCCTTGATTTACTACCCGAAAAAATAACATCGGTCATGGTTGAGTCCCCACGAAGTGACTTAATTGATTGCTCCCCAAGTACCCAACGCACAGCATCAACAACATTACTTTTACCACTACCATTTGGTCCAACAACACCTGTTATTCCATTATCCAGTTCGATACTTATGCGATCAGCAAAGGATTTAAACCCCTGTATCTTTATTTCTTTCAAGTACATAATTTCACCTACAAACTACTGTTATTATACTATAATTTCACCCTTAATACAATGAAATAAAGGCTTAACTCACTAAAAAGTCACTAATCTTATTTAATAAATTTAACAAGGTATCCGAGATAAAATAAACTTTATCCATTAATATTTTATTAAAAGCATTAGTTGTGTCAATTTCTATTAAATTATCATTTTTTAAATCATTATTAATAGATACTTCATATCTTTTATAATTTTTAATTAAATCAGGATTAGTATTGTTAAATACATATATTTTTTTCTGGCATATATAAATTGAATCTTTAATAAAATAATTAATATACTTATTTACTTCATCCATATTTACAAGAATGTAATCTAATTTTTTCTTCTTATATTTTTTCTTTAATTTACGAATATTTAAGGTCAATCCACTAGTAGCTTTTTCCTTGTTATTGGATACTGAATTCAAAAAATCACAATAAGTTATATTATTGTTTTTATTTATTGCTTGATTTAATTTATCATAATCAAAACCTATAATAAGTATTTTACCTTTTAATTTAGGTATTATTTTTTTTAATTCTTCAATCATACCAATCACCATTTAGATTATATCATATTTTTGCACTAAAAAACCCAAAAGATAG
>JAQVMY010000029.1 GCA_028703405.1 Bacilli bacterium | reverse complement strand
AGGAAAAACTAATGTCCAAAAAATTGCTGATTTGTTTCTAATAAGAATTTTTAAACGATTAATAAAAATATGTCCAAACATATTAATCCCTTAACTCTTTCCCAGTTAGTTCTAAAAAGACATCATTTAATGTTGGTAATTCAGAAAATATTTTATTATATTTTATTTTGTTTTCTTGCATGTAATCAATTAAATCTTTTAAATTATGTTTCCCCTTTTTGTATGTAACAAATAAGATATTGTCAAAGTAAGTTACTTCTCCAACATTTTTAAATTGTTTTATCTCATCTAAATATTTATCATTAAGACTATCTAATTCAACACTTACTTTTTCCTCAATACTAACTAATTCTTTTAATTCTTTAGAAGTACCACTAGCAATAATCTCCCCCTTATCTAAAATAATTATTTTATTACAAAGTATTTCAACTTCTTCCATATAATGAGTTGTATAAATAATAGTAGCGCCACTTTTATTTAATTTTTTAATACCTTCAAGTATATTATTTCTACTTTGAGGATCAACTGCAACCGTTGGTTCATCTAAAAATATTATTGATGGTTTATGGGCTATACCACATGCAATATTCAGTCTCCTTAAAAGACCACCACTTAATTGTTTGGGATAAAAACTTTCGAATTCATTTAATTCAACTAAATTAATAGCTTCAGTAATATATTGTTTCCTTAAATCTTTATCACTAATATATAATCCACAAAAATAATTAATATTTTCATATACTGTAAGTTCATCAAAAACAGCAACATCTTGAAAGACTACTCCTATTTTACTTTTAATATCATAAGAATCTGGTGTCATTTTTTTACCTAATATTTTTATACTACCACTATCAAAATTTAATAATGATAATACGCAATTAATGGTAGTTGATTTACCGCTACCATTAGGACCTAAAAGTCCAAGTATTTCTCCTTCTTTTACTTCAAAAGATAAATTGTCTAAGGCTTTAAAGTTTTTATAGTGTTTTGTTAAATTTTTAACTTCTATTATATTTTTCATACTTCACTCCTTAATAAACATTATACTACTTTTTAATCGTATTTAATTCTAAATTAATTAATTTTTCTTTAATATTTAATCCACCAGCATAACCAACTAATTTTCCATTAGTTCCAATAACACGATGACAAGGAATAATTATGGGTACTGGATTTTTATTGTTGGCATTACCAACCGCCCGGTATGCAATAGGTGCCCCAATCATATTGGCAATTTCTTTATATGTTTTTGTTTCACCATAAGGTATATTAAGTAACGCTTTCCAAACACGTTTTTGAAACTCTGTCCCACTATAATCAATTGGAATATCAAAAGTTTTACGAATGCCTTTTAAATATTCATCAATTTGTTTATAGGCTTTTTTTATTAATGGTGTTTCTAATATTTCATAATTATTAATGTTATTTTCAAAATAAATATTTGTAATACAATCATTAGTAGCAACAATTCCAATCTTGCCAATTATTGTTTCATAAAAAAAGATATATTTGATACTATCACCCCAATATATCTATTTTATCACATTAAAGAAAAAAACTAACTTTATATTAGTTTTATAAAAAATCTTTTAATTTTTGAATATTATCTTCTTCTATTTTTAATAATTTTTCCATTAAGTTAATAATTTTATCATCTGCTTCTTTATATTTTTTTAAATTTTTAGTAGCATCTAACACACCCATATTACTACCAATAATCAACATTTCAGCAATATGTGATGGTGATTTATCAGTTACTGTTTGCATATTAATCATTAAATAAGTTCTTATCTTTTCAAAAGTACTTATACCTTCTTCATCACAATTATTTTCTTCTAGTAACTTTTCAGATTTCTCATTAATATTTTTATATTCTTTTAATTGTGATTGAAGTTGTTCTACAAATTCTTTACCTTCAGCAATATCTATTAATTGGCTAATAGTTTCAATTCCCATTTGAGAATTTTGATAAATAAATTTCAATAACTCAATATTTTCGTTCATTATTTTACCTCCAATTATATTATGAAATAATTAGAAGTAATTATTCATTCGTTATAAGTTTTTTCTATCATTTTAGCTAAATTAGAAGAGGCATAATTATTTAAATGACATCCATCAATTGTCAATCCTAAATTTCTTTTTTTACTTATATAATTAGTTAATTGTAAATAAGAAGTTAATAATGTGTCAAATCCTACTACTAATGGATTTTTAGACATAAACGCGAACCCAGTAGTTTTTTGTTTGCTTTTTTCAAGTACTTGCCAAGAATAATAATCAACAAATTGAACATTATACTTCATACAAATATCTTTTATTATTTTATTATATTCTTTTATCTTTTCGTTTAAATTATCCCTATTAGTTTCAAGATATGGAATACTAAAAATTAAATTTTTTTTATTATTTTTCTTCAATACTTTAATCATTTTGATATACTCTTCTTCAAATTGTTGATTATTAGAACAAGGAATACTGCCTCGTTTATGTAACATTTTAACTCGTAATTTCCACATCCATGAATAATCATTTAGAAATGGTTGAATAATATCATTAGCACCAATACCAACAATAATTCCAGCAATATCTTTATATTTTTTTGAATTTAAAGTTTTGGTAAGTCGATTCGTCATTCCAATCAAAGTATCCCCTGATAAACCCATATTTTTATATTGATTCTTATTAGTAAAATATTTTAAATAAGTAATACCTGGATGCCCTTTAGTAAGGCTATCACCAAAACATAATGTTCTTTCATTCATAATACCCCTCCTTATTACATAATATCACAACTACTATAGTTTATTTTATCAATTTATTAATAGATAATCAATAATTTAGGAATTAATATACTTTAATTAAGCACATGGAAATGAGGCGATATTATGATAAATATTGGCTACGCTTGTTTAATTTTAGGTGATGCTAATATTTCTTATAAAAATTGTACCAAAAAAAATGCCACTTACGATAATTTAGTCAAAATTATTGACCATAATTTATCATCATTAGAAAAAGCCATTGATTACAATATTAAAAACAATATTAAATTATTCAGGATTAGTTCTACAATAATACCTTTCGGTTCAAGTGATATAAACACTGTTAAATGGTGGGATTTATTTGAACAAAAATTAACTAGTATTGGTAAAAAAATCAAAGATAATAATATTAGAGTGTCTATGCATCCAGGCCAGTATTCTGTATTAAATTCCCCTAAATCATCAATTGTTGAAAAAACCATCAATGATTTAGATTATCATACAAAATTTTTAAAATCTCTCAATACTGATAAAACCCATAAAATTATTTTACATGTTGGTGGAATTTATAATAATAAAAATGCTGCAATCACTAGATTTATTGATAATTTTAATAAACTGCATCCAGATATTAAAGAACGTTTAGTTATTGAAAATGATGATAAATCGTATAATATTCAAGATGTCCTTAAAATACATAAACATACTAACATACCTGTTGTTTTTGATAATTTGCACCATTCCATTAATCATAATGATTTAAGAGATGATTTATATTGGATATTAAAATGTATCAAAACTTGGAGCAAAGATGGTAGTCGTACTAAGGTTCACTATTCAGAACAAGATATTAATAAACAAAGAGGTTCACACTCTAAAACAATAGATATTAATATATTTGATGGTTATTATTCTAGTGTTAAAAAATTAGATTTAGACATTATGTTAGAAGTTAAAGATAAAAATCTTTCTGCAATCAAATGTATTAATACATTTATACTTAATGACAATAAGTTATTAGAAAAAGAATGGAATAAATATAAATATAATGTTTTGGAAAAAAGCCAAGTTAAATATCAAGAAATTAATAGATTGTTAAATAATAAAACGGATTATAATCCAAAAGAATTTTATAATTTATTGGAAGAAGCAATCAATTTAAATGAAAATAAAATTAATTCAATTAAGGCTCTTAATCATATTTGGAAATATTTTCAAGATATTACAACCAATAAAGAAAAAGAAAAAATTTTAAAATGCATCAAAGATTACCAAAAAAATAAAATTAGTTTATTAAAAATAAAAAGACTCCTATATAAATTAGCTGTTATTTATAATATTGAGAGTCTTATTGATTCATATTATTTTATATTTTAGGTAGTTACTCTATATTTATTAAAAGCAATGTTTTATTTATCATAATTAGTTACATAATCAATTACATAACCTTCAAACACCTCTTCATAATTTTTTAAGTTATTTATAATATCCATTGGTTTAAAGAATTCGGGTGGTTTTTCACTATTAAAAACTCCAGTTTCTATAAATAAAGTTGCTGCAAATTGAGTACAAAAATAATGATTCTTTCGTTTTAATCGAATATTAAATCCTGCTGTTATTAGTCCTAAAAAATTATATTTTAATTTCTTTTGATTTTTTTCATAATTTTCTAATTTTAATAAAATTTTATCATATTGTTCTTTTGTTACTATAGTCGTATAAATAATACACTCTGATTTTGATTTTTTTTTATAGACACCTTGTCTTAAATCTTCTATTACAAAACCCCCTGAAATTGGATTGCTTGGATTTATTCTACCAAAAGAATACATAGCATTTAATTTATCATTAAGCGCGATTGAAACATGTACATATTTCTTTTTAAGAACGAATCGTAACAAATTTGACAACCAAGTTCCTGTTTTTGAAAATACTAAATAAATTTTCATATTACTACCACCATTCTAAGTTGTTTTTTCCAACACATCATCATGCTCATTAGTTTTTGACATCATATGTTTAGCATAAGGACATAGGGGAATAATAATTTTATTTTCTCTTCTTGCATATTCAACAACTTTTATTAATAATTGTTCGCCAATATTTTTTCCTCTTAATTCGCCTGATATATAGGTACTATCAATAATTAATCCCTTTTCTCCTGCTTTAACAAATGTCATTATTGCAATTGCTTTGTCAAGACTTTCACCAATGTAAAAGGAATTATCACTAGCTTTAATTATCATATATGCCACTCCTTTATTACAAAAAATTCATCATTATTATATTATACACTAAAATTATAATATTTTAGCATTTAGACATAAAAAAGGCCATTTGGGTTATACATTAATTGTAATCTCAAGTGCACATTTTATGTACTAGAAGTTTTGGAATCATATAATAGAGGAACATCCTGAATTTACTAACGGTATTTTAGACCTCACTACCTGCTAACCATTATTTTAGACTTTTATCATTAATGAAAGAACAAAAAATATTGTTTTGAAATTGATATTTTTTTAACTAATTTATTACTACATTATAATTAAGTTTAAAATTATTAGATAAATAAACCAATATGTTTTCCTAATATTTTAAATGCAATTATAATTAAAACCGCCCCACCAAATAATTCAGCTTTTGATTGAAATTTTGATCCGAAAACATTTCCAATTAAAACACCAATAAACGAAAGAATAAAAGTTATCATACCAATCATTATTACTGATTTTATAATGTTAACTTTTAAACAGGCCAACGTTACTCCAACAGCTAAAGCATCCATACTAGTTGCTATTGCTAATACTGTCATTGTTTTGAAATCAAATGAAGCATCAACTTTACACTCTTCAAAAGATTCTTTTATCATTTTTATGCCAATTATACATAATAATATAAATGCTACCCAAGGAATAATAACAGTTATATAATCCCTAAACTGCGTTCCTAAAAAATAACCTATTAAGGGCATTAGGGCCTGAAAAGTACCAAAGAATAATCCTGTTATAAGTGCATTCTTATAACTTATTTTAGAAGTTGATAATCCTTTACATACTGCTACTGAAAAAGCATCCATTGAAACACCTAGTGAAATCATTATTAAATCAAACAAAACCATTTTATACATCCCTTACTACAGATAAATATATCAAATATTTATCCCTAATTTTATCATTCTTCAATTATAATACAACTAATTAAAACCTATCTTTATAATTACATTTTTTACATAAACTTTCTTCAATCTTCCTGTTTTGAAAACCCTCTATTATTTTAAGTGCTTTTTTAGATTCTAAAATATCCTTTATATTATCATAATATATGTTACCAAGGGCAATATCACCGTTATTATCAAGACAACAAGGAACAACAGTTCCATCAACTAAAATAGCAATATGGTCTTTTAATCCATAACAATACCCTTCTGTTGTTTCAATATTACTATCTATATCTGGCCACTTGAATTCTTGCTCAATTGATAAAAAAATGTTTATATCTAATTTTTTCTTATCTTTTATTTCATCAATACTATTAATTGATTCAAATTCTTCTAGTAACATTTTCTTTAAACTTATGTTTTTTTTGGATTGTTCACTCCAAATTCTTAAAGATAAATATATATTAGTATCTTTAATAAAATTTCTCATTTTTCTAATAGTTTGTCGTATCTTTTTAATATCTTTAGTACTTTGCATAGAATAATTAATTTGTCTAATATTTTTATTATATAACATATCAATTAAAGTTCCATTAGTAGTTATATTAACAAATAAACCATTTTGATGGGCTAAGTCTATAATTTCATTAATATTTGGATGCATTAAAGGTTCCCCTTTAACATGCAAATAAATATAATCTGTATATTCTTTTATTTGACTAAGGATATAATTAAAATCGTCTAAATTCATATATTCTTTTTTACGATTGTTAGGTGCACAGAAAGAACAAGATAAATTGCAAATATTAGTAATTTCAATATATATTTTTTTAAATCGCTTTTTCATATTTCACCAACTTTTACTTTTTTATTATACACATCTTCTTCAGTTTTTCTTATTATCTCGTCAATAGGAATCTGTCCGTCCTCATTACCACCTCCACATTTATATTGATATATATGTACCTACTTTTTTGAGAGAGAGATATACAACAACTTCAACGTGATACGTATTGGCAAACATATCTACTGGTGTTATATTTTCAATATTATAACTTTCACTTAATTTTTCAAGATCCCTTGCTAAAGTTATTGGATTACATGAAACATATATAATTTTATTTGGCTTATATTTTTTTAAATTATTAATAATATTATCATCAAGTCCACTACGAGGTGGATCAACAATAATAATGTCAGGACTAACTCTTAAATCATTAATAACTTTAGTTACATCTCCACTTATGAAATCAATATTATTAATTCCATTTAATTTCTTATTTTTATTAGCATCTTGAATTGCATCTTCATTTACTTCAACACCGATAACATTTTTACAATAATGGCTTAAATATAATCCAATTGTTCCAGTACCACAGTATAAGTCAACAATTATCTCATCATCTTTTAAATCAGCAAATTTTAAGATTAAATCATATAATTTAATGGCTTGTTCAGTATTTACTTGGAAGAATGATGAAGGAGAAATCATAAACTCTAAATCATTCATTTTTTCTGTTATATAAGGTTTTCCATATATTACTTGATAACTATTATCATATTTAATAATTGAACTTACATGTTTACTTAAATTTTTAATTATATCTGATTCATCAATATTTCCACTTGTATAAATTACAACCATAATTTCATTATTAAATTTACTTGATTTAATAACTATTTGTTTAATATTATCAAATGATTTTAACTTGTTTAATTCTTTAATAATCTTATTAATACCATCATTACTGATTGAACACTTACTTATTTTAACAATTTCGTTTGTTTTTTTCTTGTAAAAACCTACTTCATTATTAACTTGTAAAGTAACTTTGTTACGATAATTATATATATCATTACATGATACGATATTTCTAATTAATGAAGGATTAATTGTTGTAAACTTAGTAAATATTTCTTTTACCTTATTTTCCTTATATTTTAATTGGTTATCATAGGATATATGCATTAAATCACAACCACCACATTCACTAAAATATGGACAAATGGGTTTAATTCTATTGTTGCTTGATTTAAGAATAGTTACTAGTTCCCCTTCTAAATACTTTTTCTTAATCGTTGTTAATTTAAATTTAACCGTTTCCCCTACTAAAGCATTAGGAATAAATATGGTTTTATCAAATATCTTACCAATACCTCGTCCTTGATGATCAAAGGCAACTATATCTACTTCATATATATTATATAATGTCATTTTATCTTCTCCTACAATAATTCTTTAGTTGGTAATTTTAATTTGTAATCAATTTTTTTTAAGTTTTTCCCTTAAAGATTTTGCATATTCTTTATCTTCAATAGATATTCTAAATGAGTCACATATTTTTTGAATAGCTTTACCTAAAATATTATATTTTATCTTAGAATTGTTTAAAAATTTAAAAACTTCTTTAGTATCATAAACTGCTAAATCACATATTACCCATGCCTCTGCCATTTGAACATAATATTCTTCATCATCTTTCATTAAAGATAATATTTTTTTAGTATAGTTCTTATTCTTTTGAAGACCACCTAAAAATATTACATATCCCCATCTTCTTACAAATGGTTTAGGTGACTTGATATATTGTGTTGCTAATTCATAAATATAATCAAATTCTAATTCCTTTTTATTAATAAATTGAAGTAATTGATCAACATGCCACCAATCTTGTAACAAATCTTCATTTTCTTCGATAAATAACAATTGTTTTTCTATTGTCATTAAGTTTTTAAGTGATACTTGAAAATAAGTCCTATGAACTAATTGATTTTCTAAAACATAATCTTTCAAAAGATTAACATTTATCTTTTCTTTAATTAACCTTTTATTATATAAATCTAAATCTTTAGTTTTTAAATTTTTAATCTTACTTAAATCTTTTACTATCTCATCATAAGTCATGTTTAACCTCCATACATTAACCTAATTTGTCACCTTTTTGAACCTGTCTTTCTGGTTGAATTAGGACTACACCTTGTTTAGAGTAAGTTCCTAATACTAGTACCTCTGACATAAAATCAGCAATTTGCCTTGGCGGAAAGTTTACTACTCCTAATATTTGTTTTCCAATTAGTTCTTCTTTATTATAAACTTCTGTAATTTGAGCACTTGATTTTTTTATCCCAATTTCATCTCCAAAATCAACCAATAATTTATAAGCAGGTTTTCTTGTCTTTTCAAAAAATTCCGCTTCAATAATTTCTCCTACTCTAATATCTAGTTTCATAAAATCTTCAAAATTAGCCATATTATTTTCTCCTTATTTACTTCTTTTGTTTTTTTCATTCTTAAGTTCTTCTAACACTTCTTTATGTTTTTTAGAATTCATTTTTGGAAAAGCACGAAGCATTCTATTTTCACCAAAAAATTTATTATTTAAATATTCATCGTATTTTTCCTTTAGTTTTGATAATTCTTGTTTTCGCATCTTAACACCATTATCAAACTCTGTTATTTTATCTTCTATTATTTTAATAGCATCATCATTTTTTTCAGTTAACAATAAACTTCTTTCAAAAATTTTTTCAGCTAAATCATCAGAAATATCTCTTATTCGATTAGCCACATCATCAACCAATTCAAGTTTTTTATTTAATTTATTTATTAATCTAATGGTTGCTACTATATCAATTATTATAATTAATATAAAAGGAAATAATAAAATATAACCTAGATTTAAAGGTATGAAATTTATTAAATCTATAATAAAAGGATGGATAATTTTTAAAACAAATAAACTGGCTAACCCCCACATAATTGAAAATTTAAAACAAATATATCCTTTAAAATTAAAGGGATATGTTGTATAATCCCACCATTTTTTATTAAATAATTTTTCGAGTACAAACCCAGCTATTAATTCTATAGTACTTGCTAATAAAATGGAACCTAAAAATAATAATAGAGTATTATCCATAACTGGTTCTAACAATAATAATATAGTAACTGCTCCAAACCCATATATTGGACAAACAGGTCCATTTAAAAATCCACTATTTATAAATTTTCCTTTATTTAAAGCACAGTAGGCAACCTCTGCACACCACCCTAAAAAAGAATATATAAAAAACAACCAAATATAAGTATACATGTAAAACCTCCAGCTAACTTAACCTAATATTATTATATATCAATTGTCATTAATTTACAAAGCTTGTTTCTTAAAACTTTGTGATTTCTTTATAATTAATATTAATAAAAAAGCATTATATCTATATTTGATTTTACATATGGTATTATAGGTGATTATAATGAAAAAAACTATAGTACTGGATACTAAGTTTGGTGATGTCACAGGGGACGGCATATATGATAAAGTATCATTAGTCGGTAATTATTTAGATAATAATAGTCATGCAGTAGAAAACCTTAAAATTATAATTGTAGAGGGGAAATCTCATTTAACACATGAAATTCCTATTAAAAATATTATAGGTTATCAACCGTCACTATTTCTATATCCTTTTCGAAATAAAGATATTAGCGATATTTTTATTTCAATAGTTTCCGGTGGAAGTGGTGGTTTTAGTTACTGCTATATTTTTGGATATGATAATACTTATTTTAAAAATTTATTTAATTCCTCGATGTTTGATAACTTTTTCAAATATAAAGTTAGCTATTTAGATAAATATATGGTTGAAATAATCAATAATACACTGAAAAAGAAATTTGTTTTAGACATTAATTATAAGGGTAAACAGTATTTAGATGACCTTTATAATCAAAATGGCACATTAAAGAAAACAGTAACTGGTGATGTTTTAGGATTAAATCAATTATTTCCAATTGATATAAATAATGATGGTATTTTTGAATTACTTATTTTTCAGCGTGCTATAGGTCTTTATAATGCAGATTTACTTGGCTATTTACAAACAGTTTTATCTTGGCAAAAAAATCAGTTTAATATATTCTACGAGGAACAATTTTTTGCCCAATTAGGTTCTGATTTTTCTTCTTAAAATCATAACTTACATGCAAAAACTCAAAGCTTTCGTTTTGAGTTTTAATTTAAACACTGGTGCCGCAACGGTGAATCGAACACTGATTAAAGCCTTACCATGGCCTCGTAATACCATTATACTATTGCGGCATAACATTTTTTGAATATATAAATTATAGCATTTACTATATTGAATTGCAATATTAAAAAAATTAGATATTCTCTAATTTTTAATAAATAATTTATAACCTTTAATTAATTTTATAGTATAAATTCCATTTTTAGGACAGTCAAATATTTGTTTAGGCATCTCACTAGGAACCTGTGATAAATCTTCCTCTAACTTCCATATTTTAGATTTTAATAAATTGTTTTCTTCAGTTAATTTGATTATTTTTTCATTGACCTCCATATTTTGATTATTGTTATTCATATAACAACTTTCTAATTCATT
>JAQVMY010000108.1 GCA_028703405.1 Bacilli bacterium | reverse complement strand
CTACGGATCAAAAGGTTGCGGGTTCAACTCCTACTGGGTGCACCATAACGGGAAATAGCACAACTTGGCAGTGCGCCTGGTTTGGGACCAGGAGGTTGCAGGTTCAAATCCTGTTTTCCCGACCATTAGAAATTTACTCGAAATGCTTTTATCAGTAAAATAAAGGCTTTGCGAGTTTTTTTATACATAAATTTACTAATTTTTAAATAAAGGTTTAAAGTTAAAAAAACACCAAAAAGCAGTGCCTGAAAAAACTGGAAAAAAAGCAGTACCTGAAAAAAACTGGAAAAAAAGCAGTATTTAATTAAAATAAGAAAAGCAGTATAAAAATTTATTTTGTCTGACAGTTCACATAAGAGGGCATAAAGGTACATAAGAAATATCCGAACTGCCTAAAGTAGTTCGTTTTTTTGTAATCAAAAGTTGAATTTATGTAGAAATAATAATTTGTTTTATAAGACTTACATATTCTTTTTATTTTTTGATGTTGAAAAACTAAAATGTATGATATAATTGCATTATAAAAATAGGAGGACTTTTTATGTTTAAAAAAATTGCGAACTTCATGTTAGTTGGATTTTTAGGAATATTATTATTGCCTAGTATGGTAAAAGCGACAACTACTACCGAAAATTTTAATGTGCATATTAATTATAAAGAAGGGGTATCTTCGACAAATTTTGTAGTAGAATATTGTACTACCTTTGATGTAAATGATGGACATTGTACGGCATGGGCTGAATCTGCCGATAAAGAATCATTATCACTTGCATTGAATAAATGGGATAGTAATAATTCGTGGTCTAATTATGTTAGAATATCTAAGGATGCAAATGTATCCGGATATGACACGAAAAATTACACTATTATTTATGAAACTGCTATAAATACAGAAGTTAGTGGAACACCAATATATAATTTTCTTGGTGATGATAATGAGTCAACTGCAGATGATGTTAATGAATATGTGTTTGAATTCTCCAATGATGATGCTATTTCAAATAATACATATGTTATAAGTATATATCCAACACTTAAAAGTTTTGGGTGGAATTTTGAAGATGTAAATCCAGATAATATTAATGATTCTGGAATAGATAATGGAACTGCAGAATTAAAAACAAATGAATCAGATTCTGGGAATATATTAATCAAAATTAAAGAAGGAGATTATCAAATATTGCCAGGAACTGAAGTAACGATTGAATTATTACCTAATACAGGTTATCAATTAACTTCATTACAATTGAATGGAACAGATTTAATAGCTGGAGAGAACGTTGGATATTTTAAATTTGTAATGCCTGAAAATAATTTGCATTTTAGAAGTATATTTGAAAGAACAGAAGATATTATTAATAAGAATTCAACTGTTATTTCAGATGCTAGCGTTGTTGGATCAAATAATTTGATTGTTAATGGTAATTTGAGACTATCAATAGAAGATATAAGTGATGCTTCAATAAAAGAAAGATTAGATGATAATTTAACAAGTGGTAATGTTGCTGCATACCTAGATTTAAACTTAGATAATGTTTTATTTAAAGGTAGTGAAGAAGATGTTTGGGCAGATTCTTTAACTGATTTAGGAAATGGCTATGTAACTATAACTCTAGAACTTGGCAATATAGAATTAACTGAAGATTCATACATTGTTTATGAACATGATGGAAATTTTTATAAAATAACTGGCGATGATGTTATCTATGATGAAACAGAAAATACAATCACATTTAATGCTAATAAATTTTCAAACTATGCTGTTGTTACTTCTGCTCCAAAGAAAAGTCATACTTTAAAGGTTGGAGAAAATGATGAATTTATTATGACATTCGAAGATATGATTAATGGTGATTATGGATTAGAAGTTAACTCATTATTAGATTTATTAAAACTAACCGATGAAGAACTAGCATCTGCAGAAATAGATGCTACTCATGAAGAAATTGAAACTATTATTAATAGCATAAAAAAAGGAGTTTTAAAAAACGGAAATTTTGTTGGATTATACGAAATATCAGTGGTTTTAACTGGTAATAAAAAGACTGATGGACCATTCACATTTAAAGTAAAACTAGCAGATGAATTAAAAAAATATAATACTTATGAAATGATATATGTAGATGATGAATTTAATGTTACTGAAACAGTAGTAACAGGAACTGTGAAAGATGGTTATATTATTTTCACGCTTCCACATTTAAGTGCTTATGCATTAACAGCATCTAATGTGGAAAATCCACAAACAGGTGATGGAATAATGAGTTCAGTATTACTTGGTAGCATTTCATTAATTGGTTTACTTGGAACAAGTTTATATTTAAATAAAAAAAGATTTAATTAATAATAAAATTAATAATAAAAAAATGGATAAAAATGTTCATTTTTTTGTTATAATAATTCTGTAAAAAAGACCGGAAAGTATTGCCGAAAAAATATAGGAAAACATCCAGAAACATATGCTATTTATACAAACTTACCAAGTGAAGTTCTAATTGAAGTTGAACTTAATGAATGTAAGATTTGGGGAATTGATAATTCTAAAGATATACATAATCAGGAAACTATTCAAGTTTTGGATTTAAAACAGAAAACAAAAAGGCAAATTATTTGTGGTAAAATATAAAAATTAAATAGGGTAGAATAAAAATTTGGAAATCACTTTTATATCCCGACCATTAGAATATTAAGTCCTTATTTAATAAGGATTTTTTTGTGTTTATAATTATGTTTCCTTAAAAGTATATTAAAAATTATTATTTTTGTTGGCTTTTTCTAAACAATTTAAAAGGGATTATCGCCATATTTTATTTATTACTATATTTATATCTACTTATGCTTAATAGTTGTATATAGTTTACTTGACATCT
>JAQVMY010000107.1 GCA_028703405.1 Bacilli bacterium | reverse complement strand
TTATAGATTTATATTTACAAGGAAACTCTCAATTAAAAGTATTAGACTGGCTTAATAAAAATTATACAGGCACAAGAACCTTTCAAAAAAGAACTATTGAAACAATGCTTCATAATGAACTATATACTGGATATAAATATGTTACTAATCCAGAAGATAAATATAGTAAAATATTAGTGAAATGTGTTGATCCTATTATATCAATGGAAACATGGAAACAATTAGAATCCCAATATGAAAAAAATAGAAGATATTATAAAAGAACTAGAACATACATGTTTTTGCAAAAAATAAAATGCCCTAAATGTGGAAGAATTATGAGTTGTACTTCAGGTAAAAGTGCTCATGGTGAACAAAGATATAATTATTATAGATGTCCTTGTTCAAAACCTAGAATAAGCATTAGTGAAATTAATCTTGAAACTCATTTCTTAAAAGAATTAAACCAAATGCTAGACTTCTTTATGGAAAAACCAATAAGTTATTTTCCAGTAAAAGGTAATGCTACTCCAACTGATAAAGAAGAAATGTTCATAAATCAAAAACAAAAACTTGATGAAAAGAAATCAAAGGTAATAGAGCTTTATATAGAAGGAACACTAACGAAATATAAACACGATCTAAAACTGGCAGAAATAAATAATGATGTTGATAAGATAAATGAAGGATTAGAACTAATTAGAAGAAAAGATATTAAAATTAAAGAATCATTTGATATTACTAAATATTCATATGATATTCAAAATGAAAAATTAAGAGAAATATCATATATAGTGAAAGTAGAAAAACTATGGAATCAATTATCTTTAGAAGCTAAACAAGAGTTGATAATGGATTTTATAGATAGTAAAAAATCAAAGTTTATCCAGGAGCAAATACCTTTGCACCAAAACCGATTGAAATAACTAAAATTATTATAAGACCAGATAGAATACCATCCTTCGCCTTTGACTTTAGAAAGCGAATTTTAGAACTAGCTAATAAAGAAGATATAGATATAAAAAAATATATAGATACTGATGAATATCAAAACATTGAAAAAGGACTTGAAAATAGTTCTTTTTTTGATGACGAAAACCTTAAAGGTGGTGATGTCATTTGAAGGTTTATTAATTATAAAGCAATAAATGAAAGGAAGGAGAAATGAAATATTATGATGATTATAGAAAATACTTTTCTAATATACAAAGAAAAAAACAAGTTTTAGTAAATTGTCCATTTCATAATGACAACACCCCATCGTTATCCATTAATTTAGAGAATGGACTTTTTAAATGTTTCGCTTGTAATGAATCAGGAAATTATAATCAGTTTATTCAAAAACTAAATAATGAAACAGTAGTTATTAAAAATAAGAAAATATATATACCCATTACAAAACTATCTTTAGAAGAATATTCTAGAATGAAAAAGATACCACTTGATTATTTAAAAGATACTTGGAAATTAAAAGATTATGAAAACGGAGTATTATTTCCTTATTTAGATGAAAAAGGATATATAGTCAAAGAAAAAGTTCGTTATGGGAATAAACAATTTAAGTATTTAAATAATGATAAACAATTATGTTTATACGGACTGCAAAATATAAAGAAAATTAAAGAAAAAGGATATGTCATTTTAGTAGAAGGAGAGTCAGATACACAAACATTATCTTATGCAAAGTATCCAACTTTAGGAGTACCAGGTGCTAACCTATTTAAAGAAGAGTGGATTAGTTTGTTAAAGGATTTAGAAGTAATTATTTATAAAGAACCAGATGATGGTGGAATAAAATTTGCTACCAGTATTTATAAGATGTTATTAAATAAAAACCATAATAAAAAAATATCATTAATTAGTTTAAATGGCAAAGAAGTAAAAGATCCTAGTGAATTATTTATTAAAACTGACAATATAAATCAATTTAAAAAAATAATGGATGAAACATTAGAAAGAAGGTGGATAATGAAAAAAGAAACTAATAATTTTATAGAATCACTAGGAGATGTAATAATTCCTAGTGGTTTTAAAGTGAATGATAAAGGAGTGTGGTTTACTAAAAAAGATGATGAAGAAACACTAATATGTTCAACACCAATTGTAATAACTAAAATAACTAAAGATACTTATCTAGGGTTAGAAAAAGCAGAAATATCATATTATAAAAACTCTAAATGGCATAAAGCATTATATTCTAAAGATATTTTGTTTTCCGGTAAAAATAGTATTTTAAATGAAATAGGAATAGATTTTGTTACAAGAAACTCCAGTAAAGTTCAAGAATATTTATGGCAATATATAAACATTAATAAAATAAGTATTAAAAATAGTGTTTCTCAATATGGTTGGTATAAAGATTTATTTGTACCATATGCTAGTGGAGATTTAATAGTTGATATGCCAGGAGAATTTGGTAAGATGAAAAAAGCTTATACTACTAAAGGAACATTAGAAGAATGGATAAAATTAATAAAACCATTAATAAGTAATGATATATTTAGAACTTATATTAATTGTTCTTTCGCAGTACCATTACTGAAAATTTTAAAAGTTAGAAACTTTGTCTTTCATAATTGGTATTATTCAAGAAGTGGAAAAACGGCTGCCTTAAAAGCCGCTCAATCGGTATGGGGGAATCCAGAAGTATTAATAACTAGTTTTAGTACTACTAAGGTAGCATTAGAGTCACTTGCTACAATTAACAACGATTTACCACTATGTATTGACGAAAGAGAAGTAGCTGGTAAAAACAATGATGAATTTAATTCTAACTTTGTTTATACAATAAGTAATGGTAAAGGAAAAACTAGAGGATCTAAAGATGGTGGAATAAGAGAGTTTAGAGAATGGAAAAATATAACTCTTACTACTGGAGAATCAACTATAACATCTAATAACTCAAATAATGGAGTAATATCAAGAGTAATAGAAATTTATGGTAAACCTTTTAATAATGAAG
>JAQVMY010000028.1 GCA_028703405.1 Bacilli bacterium | reverse complement strand
AAAATAATGGGTATCCATATTTAAAAATATTTGAAGAAAATATGGAATAATTAATTTGTAATTATTGGTAAAAAAACTCCAAATTTAATTGGAGTTTTTGTTATTCAATTATAACTTTTCTAGTATGTGTTTTATTATAAGATTTATATTTTATATTGTATGTAATTATATAAGTATTGGCTTCAACGGTATCAATGGTATCAACGATAATACCAGTGCTTTCTTCAGTAATCGTTTTAGTTATCTCAGCTAGACTGGTGACAATTTCCATATCTTCATTAACCGTTACACCGGGATTAGTTTCTACACACACACTACCAATTGCGCAATTAATATCACTAGGGTCAATTAAATCTGATGTTATTAATGGCTCTTGATCTATAATTGGGACAATAGTTGTTTCAATTCCCGTACTCATATTAGTTTTAAAAATTGAGTATGATGATTTTACTATATAAGTTGCGGTACCAGAAGTAGCAGATGTGGTAAAACTATTATTTTTAGTAAAACCAAGCAACTGCAAATTATCGCCATTTTTAATATAAACATTGTATCCTAATTCACCAATATTTTTTTTATTGTATGAGATTTGTTCATTTAAGTATTTATCTTGTTCTTTTTTATTTTTAAATACTTTTTGGAAGAATTTTTTTAGTTCTTCTTTATCAATTGAACTAGGAGTATCAATTGGATCCCAAGTTATATTTATATTAGAATCTTCTTGTTTAACTTGTAAATTGCTTGGATTTTCAAGTCGACTATATCTAGTAGATACTTCTGTCGGCTCAGTTCCTTTTTTAAATAACTCTGTCAAAATCATGTCTTTTGGAGTAAATTCACTTGGTAACATAGCGGGTACTGTTCCTTTTTCAACGGCAATACTAAGAACATCGTTAGGTTTTGTAAATTTTTTATTTTCTTTAAAAATACCTTTTAATATCGCTTGGAATAAGTAACGGTAGTCAGTCTTACCAAATTTATTATGATATTTATTAGATATTTCATCATAACCATACCATTGAGTGATAACATAATCAGGATTATATGCTGCAATCCATAGGTCATTAACTGCATTGCTAGGTAAATTATGTTCCTTGAAGGCTTGATCTGGAAAGTTACTTGTACCAGTTTTAGCAGCGTATGTAACGCCGTTGGCACTGTAAGTTCCATATAAACTCCAATAAGCAGCATCTCTAAGAACGTCAGTAATCATATATGCGGTTGATGGGCTCATAACTTTTTCTTTTTTTATTTTATTTTCTAGTACTTCATTTGAATCACGGAAAACAATTTTTTTAACTGAATGTGGTTCATTGTAATATCCACCGTTAGCAAATGTAGCATAAGCTCCTGCTAAACTAACTGGGGATTCTCCAGTATAACCACCTAAAGCATGTGATTCATGAATAAGTTCATCTTCCAATTCAGGATGTAGGCCAATTGAAGTAACGAAATTTTTAATATCTTTGTTACTAATATTTTGAAATGCTTTTAATGCAGGAATATTTTTTGAAGTTCTTAATGATTCCCTTAAAGTTGTTATACCTACATGCTTGAAGTCCCAGTTATGAATCGATATCCCTGTTGAATAAGTGTGTGGTTCATCAGCAAAAGGATGATAAGTAGACCAGTTGTTAAATTCAATTCCAGGTCCATAATCATATAATGGCTTAGCAGTTGAACCAATATGATTTTCAATATCAGTTGCTAAATTATATCCTTTTAAATTCTTTTTATGACGACCTGCACCAATTGCTAAGATTTCACCAGTGTTAACATCTAATACAGAAACCCCAGCATCAACAACATCATTTTCCCAAGTGTATGTTTCGTTAAAAACTTTATTAATATGATCTTGTTTTTCCAAATCAAAAGTTGTATATATTTCCATTGAAGTAACAAATGGATCGATATTATCTGTTAATCTCATAACTTCAGCAACAACAGTATTTATCAGACCAACATATTCACCACCATCAACTGCTTCACGTTCAACAATTAAATCACTAACAGTAGTTTTTTCAGCTATTTTGCGCTCCTCAGAAGTAATATAACCGTGACGTTCCATCAAATATAAAACTGTTTTTCTACGGCCTTCGGCTTCATCTGGATATAGATATGGATCATATCCATTTGGTGCTTGAAACAATCCAGCAATCAGTGCTGCTTCTGGTAATGTCATATCTTTCGCTTTTTTATTAAAGTACAATTGAGATGCTTGCTCAACTCCGTACGCCCCACCGTAGTCAATACCTCCAAGATAATTTGAATTAGCATAAAATTCTAGTATTTCAAATTTTGTATATTGTTTTTCTATTTTAAATATAGATAAATAAATATCAGTAAATTTTCTAATAATACCTTCCATACCTTTAGATTCAGTTGAAGTTAGATAATTTTTAGCAATTTGCATTGTTAAGGTTGAAGCACCACCAGCATCTTGCCCTAAAACTTGACCAAATGAGGCTTTTAGGAAACGAGGTAGGTCGAAACCGTTATGTTGAAAAAATCTTGAATCCTCAGTAGCGATAATAGCATCAATTAATACTTCTGGCATTTCGTCAATGGTTAGTTTGACACGCATCTCATTACCAATTTTAGTAATGATGTTACCATCTTTATCATAGATAATTGATGCTTCAGATGTATAGAGTTTTTCAGGGTTAAATTCGGCATTTTTAACAACTACATAAAAGAAAATCATGGCAAATATTATTATTATAATTGTTAAAGTAAAGAATGCAATTAATCCATATTTTAATATCTTTCGTTTTTTATCCTTCGAACTTAATTTCTTTTTTGGGGAAGACTTTTTAGAACTACTCAATTTATTAGTAGGTTGACCTTTTTTAGATCTACTACCCTTTTTTCTTTTCTTAAAAATTGGTGGAATAAATAATAATATATCTAAAGTTCCAATAATCAACAATGCTAACCAAAAATTAAAAGCCACCGTCCCAATTACTAGACCAATAATGCTAACTGAAATGATTAAAGCATTTTCTTTGTTTTTCATAATATTTTTTTTAATTTTTCCTAATTTCTTTTTCATAATATTCTCCTTTAAAATATATTTTATCTATAACTTTTATATAATCCAGTCTTGGATTATATTTTATGTTTATTAAATGCCCCTTATCTTTAAAATAAGAGTGGGGGATAGATAATCTTTTATTATTTTCTATAAAAATCATTAAATCTTTACCATCTAAATAAAATGTTTCATTATAAGTAATAAATCTAACAATAATAAATCCAATACCACCGTGCTCAATTACTTTTCTAAGATGTTCAATTTGGTGAGCATGAATATTTTTTAATGGAAAGTAATTTTCATTTTTTGTTTCTTTAGCTTCAAAATCAATATATCTTCCTTTATATATACCATTATAATCAGTAGTTGAAGGTTTTTGAAAATAAGCGTCTTTTATTTTAACTTTCTGTGGTGAAATATAATCAACCTTTTTAATTGTAATAGGGGTTGGTTTTTTATGAATAACGGCAACATTATTTACTAAATAATAGTTATTAGTTTCATTTAATTCGGATTCTAAAACCATTCCACGATTAGCATAATTAATTTGTTTTTGTATATTCTTTTTTGTTCTACAAGGATAATTCATTTTATCACCATTATAATTATACTATAAAAAGACAATTTTTACTATAAAAAGATATAATTACTTTGACACGTATGTTCTAGTTTTGTCGAATGTAATGTTTTATTTTTTAAGATATGTTAGATTATAATTAAGAGGTGATATATGGACACTCATTACCAACTTGAAAAAATTTTCAATGAGATGATTGGTGATGTAAAGTTTATAAAATTAACTACTTATTTTTCTAATAGAAATAAGTAGTTTTTAATTTGTGATAAGTGTTAATAACCCGTAAACTTATAGGGTAATTAATTGAATATTTAGATTATATATAGTATAATTATACTATCAGAATAGTTGGAGGTATTATGAAAGAAAATATTAAAAAAATTATTATCTTGTTAACAGCATTAGGATTTATCATAGGAAGTTACTTTTTATATGATTATTTTGATTTGCAAAATTCAAATGTAGTCATTTTCTCTAATAAGTTAGCATTTATGTCTATTACACTACTTTTGTTAATTATTATCTTTTATTTTAATACATATTTTCGTAATCGAAAGAGAATTACGGAGTCAAGACATCGCGACAAATTATTTAATTCGTTAGTTCAAAATTCTGATACAGCTTATTTTATGTATGATGAAACAAATAAAAAGATTATATATATGACTAAAAATATAAAAGAAGTTTTAAACATTAATAATATTGAGGATGAAGAAGCTGGGTTAAATTTAGTTACAGATATTCTGGCTAACCCAATTATCAAAGAGGAACTTCGTAACTGGGACAAAAAAAGTGAATTTATTAGTCAGATGGTTTCTTATAATTATATCGAGGATGAAACCACTAAAAGAATTAGAGTTAAAATCTATCCGTTTACTGAAAAAAAACATAGTTATCAAATTATTTCAGTATTAGATGTTAGTAAGGAATATGCACAACAACATTTATTAATTATTCAAGCAAAAGATATAAAAGCTAGGGAAAAACAACTAAATCAAATTACTTCAACTTCTTATGACTTTGAAATAAATATTAATATGACAAACAAAGAATTCAATTTAAAAAACTTAAAAGGTAATATTAATTATTTTGGTTCTGAAACAACTGGTAGTTATGATACAGGGATTGCTAAAATAATTAGTGAATATGTTCATGAAGAAGATCAAGCAGAAGTTTCTAAAGAATTATCTATTGATAATTTTAGAAAATTAATAGAAGAAGAAAATTTAGAGCCTCGTTTGTTAAGATACCGTTTAGCTAAAACAGAAGATATAATATGGCTTGAAAGTTCTATATTTTTCTTATCAAATAAAGGTGAAAACCGAATCATCATATTAACTAAGAATGTTACTGAAAATGCTGAATACATGCGTAATCAAAATAATTTATTACAAGGTGCTTTAAAAGATGTAGAAAGAGCTAATAATGCTAAATCAGAGTTCATGGCAGTTTTATCTCATCAAATTAGAACGCAGATGACATCTATTATAGGACTTAGTCAATCCGCACTTTCAGATAATTTACCTCTTGCTGCCCGTGAGGATGTTGAAAACATTAATAATGCAAGTAATAATCTCTTAGAAATTATTGATGAAATGTTAGATATTTCTAAAATTGAATCTGGTGTTTTAGAAAAAAATGAAAAGGAATATGATGTTGCAAGTTTATTTAGAAATTTAATTGGTCTTACAAAAGAGCAAATCGGTACTAAAAAAATAAAGTTAGTTACAACCATTGATAAAAATATCCCTAGTAAATTGTTTGGTGATAGCAGTAAAATTCGCCAAATTATTTTACCAATAATAAATAATGCTATTAAATATACTGATAGCGGTTCAGTTACAATAACTGCTAACACAACAAAAAAACAACAAAATGTTGAATTAGTTATTACTATTGAAGATACTGGTATTGGTATTGAAAGAAAACAATTAGATAAATTATTTGATGTCAAAGAAAATACAGAACATTCTCAAAATATGGGATTATCAATTATAAAAAGATTAATTAATCTGTTAAATGGTAAAATTGTAGTAGAAAGTGAACTTGGAAAAGGAAGCAAATTTACGGTGTCAATTATTCAAAAAGTAATTGATGAAAAACCAATTGGTAATATTGAAGAATATGTCACTGAAAAAGGCCGAAAAGATTATTTCAATGCTGAGGGTAAATCAGTATTAATTGTTGATGACAACAAACTAAATTTAAAAGTAGCTGTTCGTTTTCTAGAACCCTACGGATTAGACATAGAGTCGGTAGAAAGTGGTCAAGAATGCCTTGATTTAATAAATAACGGTAAAAAGTTTGACTTAATTTTATTGGATCAAATGATGCCTGATATGAATGGAACAGAAACTTTAAATGAACTAAAAAAGGATTCTAAATTTAGCACTCCTGTTATCGTCCTTACTGCTGATGCGATTGTCGGAGTTAAAGAAAAGTATCTAGATGATGGCTTTGATGATTATTTATCAAAACCAATCGATGCTAAAGAATTAAAAAAATTATTAAAAAAGTATTTAAGTGAGTAAGCAGATAATAATTATCTGCTTTTATTTAAGTTAACTTAATTTTAATAACCCATAATTTGACATTTTAAAATTTTATGTTATTATATAGGCCAACAAATCGTTTTTAATAAAAGGGGGAATTTTTTTGAAGCCAATAATCAATCTAGCTTTTGATGCTGATGATGTAATGTTTGATACAGAAAAATTCATAATGGATAATGCAGTTGACTTTTTTAAAGAAAAATATAATCTTAATATTGTTGATAAAAGTGGTTACAATGTTAAAGAAATTTTTGAATGTGCTGAAGAACAACAAAAAGAATTTTGGACTAAATTCGTTTTGAAATACTCATTGTTTTATAAACCAATTCAAAATTTGACTGAAACATTAGAAAAATTAAAGAACGATGATAGAGTAACTTATAATATACACATTTTAACATCTAAATATAAAGCAACAGAACCAGGAATAGGACAACTTGTAAAATTCTTATTTGAAACTGGGTTAAAGAAACATGGTATTTATAAATATATCGATAAAATTCATTATTGCTCACTTGAAAATAGTGCTGAAGATAAATTTAATATATGTATTTCTGAAAATATTTCAATAACAGTTGAAGATAGTGCCGAAAACATTCTAAAATTAAATGACTTAGCAAAGGAAAACAAACTACAAGTAATATGTAAAAATACTGAAAACAATAAAAAATATGATCTTGGGGAATCTCCTCGTGCAAATAATTATAATGAAATATATACTGAAATTATGAAAACTACTGATAAAATTTTAGCAACTAAGTCTATTTTTACAACCTTTGAAAAACTAACTAAAGAAGAAAAAAATAGTTTATCAACTAAAGAATTAGCGGATTTTTATAAATCATATCGCGAATATATAGTAAATCTTCCTTTTAACAAAGATAAAATGCTAAAAGGAGAAGAATTTCAAAATAAAGCATATAAAATTATAGGTAAACAATTTGAAAAAAAATACAATCCAATAGTATTAGATAAAAAATTAATTCCAGATGAAAAAGGATTGATTTTCATTTCAAATCATCAAGGTGATAAAGATTTCTTGTTACTTTTATCTGCTTTAGAAAATGTACCTTGGCATCCACTATTAAAAATAGAATTTTTAGATAAATTTAAAACTAGGTTTTTATTAGGAGGAGTACATCCTATATATGTGGATAGAGATGTTAGTGCTAGTCGAAAAGATTCTACTTTAGAGATGGCTAAGATATTATTAAATTCTGGTAATCTTTTGATTTTCCCAGAGGGTACTTATACCAAATCTTCTAATAATTTAGATTTTTTTAGAGGTAAAAGTCCTATATTTTTATCACAAGCTTTAGAAAAATATATAGTACCTATTTCAATAACACAAAATTACAATGATAAAGAACGTCCAATTGTCCGTTTTAATGAACCTTTAAAGGTTGGGGTAGAAGAAGATATTGATGATGTTGCACTAGAATTATATAATCGAATGGATAAAGGTATAGAAAAAAATAAAGTGTTAAAGATGGAACTTGGTTCAAGAAAATATATAAAATAAATTAATGGGGGTTGATTATTTTGATAATTACAAAAAGAAATTATAACAAAGTATTAGAAAAAACATCTAATTATAATTTACAATTAAGTGAAGAGTTTTTAGAAATGTTAAATAAAGCTAATATTAAAAATTTAAACTTAATAAGTGTTGGAAACTCTATATCAGCAGGGTATTCAAAGTGTGATGAAATTACACCATTTTTAATGAGGTCTAATATTTATAAATTAAGTGATAATATTGATTATTATTCCTACGCTAGGGTGAGACGTAATGAAGAATTGAATATTTTTAAATGGTATTCGAATAATGTAACTAATGAAACAATTTCCAAATTAAACATTGATGATATTTTGGTTAAAGAAGGTAAATATGCTCAAAATAAATGGAATGATCAAACTCTTGAAGATTATAAAAATTTATCGAATGGTCAAAATATTGGATTTAAAGATTTAAATATAAATGGAAATAACATTATTATTTATAATGGATTAACTGGAGTTTTTACTAATGCATTAAGAAAAGGTAACACACAAGATAAATTGAAATTATTTAAATCATTAAAACAAGACTTACAAAATTTTAAATTAGTTTTAACTCAATTCTATATTGATAATCCTCATACACAAGTTTATGTATGTGGTCTTCCTAATATAATGGGAACTGGAATTATTAGTTTTTTAGATTCGACTATTAAACAAATTTGTGATTATTTTCCTAATGTCGTATTTTTACCAGGAACGATAAGAAACTCATTCTTTTATTTAGAAGGTCAAAAAGAATTCGATGTTCATTATAGTGTTCCTGAATATATTGACTTATGGAATAATATTACTAATTCAATAAATGATAATTATATTAGTAACAAATTAAAACTTTCATTATTAAAAGAACTTACTGAATATAGTTTAGAAGTTGAGAAGGAAAGTACTGTTTCAAAAGGTGATGAGCAACAAGTTTATAAATTAATTAATGAAACAATCGAAAAGCATAGTTCTTTATTTGTTGCTAATAATATTAATATGAATAAAACCTTGGAAGAGACAGCAAAGTATTATAATGATAATTATTTATCAACATTTGCTTGTACCCCTAGAGACAAGGTTTTAAGAAAATTAAAAGATACTAACAAGAGATAAAATGTCTCTTGTTTTTTATTATATTTAAAAATGTGATTGAACTATAAATCAATATAAGATATAATATAGATAATAAAGGAGTAGTTTATGAGTAGTTTATATTTTCAAGTTTGCGCCTTTTTTATATGGGTATTAATAACTATTGTTTATTTTTCAAAACAAAGAGTTAAGAGTTTAGAAACAAGAATATATTCTTATCTTTTGTTTATAACCTTTTTTTCTTTATTTTTTGATATTACAATAATTGTTTTAACATATTTAGAGCCTATCGAATATTTACCAGTTATAAAAGTATTAAACAAGTTTTATTTTTCTTCCATTTTGATGTGGATTTTAATGCTGTGTAAGTATGTTGTAAATATATCATATGATTTAGAAGTAAATAATAAGAAATTATATAAAAAATTAGATAAAATAAATTTTTTGCTTTATATCACATTTGTCATAATTATCTTTATACTTCCTGTATACATTTATAATGAAAATGGCATTATGTATTCTTACGGCGAAAGTTTAAACTTTCTGCTTATTTCAGCTGGAATATATGCCTTAATAATTGTTGGGTGCGTTGTATTAAAATTCAGAACTCTAAAAAACAAAAAATATATGCCAGTCTTTATTTTGATTATTTTAATTGCTTTAAATTTTATAGTTAATAGAGTTTCACCTGATTTATTATTGACCACACCAATAATGACCTATATCGTTTTAATAATGTATCACACCATTGAGAATCCAGATATGAAATTAATAAATGAATTAAATATAGCCAAGAGTCAAGCCGATAAAGCTAATAATGCAAAAAGTGATTTTTTATCTAACATGTCTCATGAAATAAGAACCCCACTAAATGCTATAGTTGGATTTAGTCAAGCACTTAAAGAAGATGATGATTTGCCGGAATCTTCAAAATCAGAAGTTAATGATATAATTATGGCTTCAAATGGATTGTTAGAGATTGTAAATGGTATCTTAGATTTTTCCAAAATAGAAGCGGGAAAGTTAGAAATCATAAACAAGGAATATTATTTCGCGCAACTTTGGAATGATTTAATTTCATTAACTAAAGCCAGACTGGGAGATAAACCATTAGACTTACAAGTTAAATATGATGAATCGATACCTAAAGTATTGTATGGAGACAGCGCTCGAATAAAACAAGTTATATTAAATATTTTAACTAACTCTATTAAATACACCAAAGAGGGATATGTTGATTTTAGGGTGAGTTCGTTTATAAAAAATGATATTTGTCGTTTAATTATTTCAGTTGAGGATTCTGGAATAGGAATCAAAGCAGAAAAAATAGAAAATTTATTTACTAAATTTCAAAGGTTAGATGAAGATAAAAATGCAACAATTGAAGGAACTGGGTTGGGTCTTGCCATAACTAAAAAATTATTAGATTTGATGAACGGACAAATTACTGTTCAAAGTAAATATGGAGAAGGTAGCAAATTCACCGTTATAATCGATCAGAAAATTGTGCATAATCCAACTATAACTAATGTTGTAAACAATCCTAAAATTGAAAATGATATTACATTTGAAGGAAAAAGAATATTAGTTGTTGATGATAATAAAATAAATTTAAAGGTAGCGATAAGATTATTGAGAAGTTATAAAGTTATCGTTGATTTGGTTGAAAGTGGACAAGAATGTATTGATAAAGTAGTTGAGGGTGTTAAATATGATTTGATTTTATTAGATGATATGATGCCTAAAATTTCTGGTATTGAGACATTAAAAAAATTGAAGAAAATAGAAGGATTTAACATACCAACAATTGCCTTTACTGCTAATGCTATAACTGGTGTTAAAGAAAAATATTTAGAAGAAGGATTTGATGATTACTTATCAAAACCAATGCAAAAAAGTGAGTTAACAGAAATATTACAAAAATTTATAAATAATAATTAAATGGAGGATATATGGAAAGAATTAGTTTGTTAAGTAGTAATGGCATAGATGTTGAAAAAGGACTAGAATTACTTGGGGATATTGAAATGTACAATGAAATAATGACAGATTTTCTAAATGAAGCAAATAATAGATTAACTGAACTTCAAACTCACAAAGAAAACAATGATATGGAAAATTATGCTATATTAGTACATGCTATAAAAAGCGATTCAAAATATCTAGGATTTGATAAATTAGCCGAATTAGCACTTGCTCATGAACTTGAAAGTAAAGACAATAATATTGAATATGTTAATTCTAATTATGATGAGTTAATAACTGAATTAAATCGAATTATTAAAGTAATACAAACATATTTAGAATAATAAAAAAGGATTTTTATCCCTTTTTTATTGGTAATTAATTAAAAAATAAAGAACACTATCCAATCACTATATGTAATATATGGGATATTAAAAGATAAATTATAATATTTACTTATAAGTTTGATAAAACTTTAAATACAATACGACACATATTTATGATTTTACTCATCTTATATAAATATAAGTGCGTTTAAAACAATTGAAAATTAAGAAAAAATTTGCTATAATAACATTGTAATTAATTAAGTGGAGGTTTTGATATGAATTTAAGTCAAATAAATAAAAAATTAATTCGAATTGTTGCAATAGTATTAGGAATAGTTATTGTTGCTGTTGTAGCAATAATGATAATTGCTAAAGAAGTTAATCTAGAATTTTCTGTAATAGAGCAAAAACTTCAACAAGGTGCGAAAAAATATTTTAAAGATAATCCAGAATTATTACCACAGGAAAATGGTGAAAAAGCAGTTGTTGGTGTTACAACTTTAGAAGATGGAAAATACATTCCTTTATTATCAAAAATGGTAAAAGGTGATACCATTTGTAACGGTGAAGTTCGCGTTTCCAACAATGGGGGATTTTATTACTATATTCCCTATTTAAATTGTGGTAATACTCATGTTACAACAGAATTATATCAAAAAATAATTGATTCTAGTAACATAGTGACTGAAGATGATGGATTATATCAAATTAATGATGAATATGTTTTCAGAGGAGAACCTACTAACAATTTTATTAAATTTGCCGATCAACTTTGGATGATAATTAAAGTTGATAAAGACAACCATATAAAAATTATTCAATATGAAAC
>JAQVMY010000027.1 GCA_028703405.1 Bacilli bacterium | reverse complement strand
CTCATTAGTGGTAAAGACTTTATGATGGCAAAATAATATAATTATTACAAGAGTGAAAGGAGCATTAGATTATGATTTCCAATGATAGCAAAAAGATTTTAGCAATAAATATAAAATATTATCGTCATGAGAAAAACTTATCTCAAGAAGGTCTTGCTGATTCACTAAAAGCTTCATTAACATATCTCAATAATCTTGAAAATTCAAAAAGAAATCCTTCACTTAAAACTATTGATAAAATTGCTGACTATTTCAACATAACTACTGCTCAATTGCTAACATACGATAAAAAACACATTATTAATCTATCAAGAATAGACCAAAAAAAGAATTTTCAATAACAAAGATTTTCATCTTTTAAAGTTGAGGTGAAGTTTAATGTATCTTAAAAGAACAAAAGAACTTCGTATAGAAAATAAAGAAACAAAAGAAGAAATTGCAAAAGTATTGAAAGTTCAACAATCAAGCTATTCTATGATGGGAAAATGGAAAAGCAATAATTCCTTTTGAAAGATTACTTAATTTATGCAACTATTATAAAATAAGCATTGATTATATTCTAGTTATTTCTAACATTAAAAAATCAACAAATAAGAAAAATTAATGATGTTCCCCAACTTAAATTGGCACTTTTTTTAAAAATTACTCAATCGACAGTTATCAGCCTTTGAATCAGGTAAAGTTCTAATTTTAACAAAGTTTATATATAAGATTGCAAAAAAGTATAACTTATCAGTTGACGAAATGTGCAGTATAAGATAAAAGCAAGTAACACAATATTACTTGCTTTTTTTAATGAACGAAAATATTTTAATTAATAGTATCCAAATATTCTGCTACTCCATCAGCATCATTGCTTTTTATCACAATATCTGCATGAGTCTTTATATCATCATTTGAATTATCAACTGCCACACTTACTTCGCAAACATCAAACATTGATAGATCATTGTAATCATTTCCAATAGCAATTGTATTTTTAAGAGATATTCCTAAATACTCTGATAATTTAATAATTGCACTCCCTTTAGACGAATTACTACTACCAACACTAAACCAAATTTCATCTTTTTGTTTATCTGATGAATCAAGAACATCAAGTTCAAATTCTTCTTCTACTTTTTTTCTAAAAGCTAAAATTTTTGCCTTCTCGGTTCCTATTATCATTACTTGCTTTATATTAGTTGATAATAATTCTTCAATATTTGAATTATCCAATAAAATTTGATTTTCATTTCTTGTAAACTTAGTAACATATTCCTTGTCTTCAGTTACAAATACAATCCTCAAATTATGATATTTCGCATAATCATATAGTTTCTTACATTGTGAGGTTAGAATATATGAAGCAAAAATGATTTTTTCTTTACTATTATCATATATTTCCGAACCATTAGACGAAATCAAATATGGACTAGCTCCAACTTCTTCAGCTATTTTTTTAGTATAATATCGTGGTCGAGCAGTACATATCACAACACAATGACCTTTTTCTACTAATCTTGAAATAGCTTTTTTTGTGGCTTCAGATATAGTTCCATCACTATGTCTTAAAGTTCCATCACTATCAATAGCAATTAAATATTTCATTTTTGTCTCCCTTGGTAAAAATTATTATCTATTACTTATTAATAGAATCTTTATATACTGCAAAAAGTTTTAACATTTCCCTTGCTATTCCTCTTTTATCACCATAAGTTTCAGCATTTTCAGTTAATACTTTTTCTACTTCAGAAAGAAGAACATATCTTAATTCAAATTCACCATCTTTTTCATTTTCAGTATATTCAGTATTATCCAAATTTGGCTGTTCGTCTGTTTTAACCTCATAATAATAAATTTCAATTTTTCTATTTTTTCCTTCTTCGGGCCAATCTTTATAATAGCCTAAAGCACAAGCAAAAGGCTCTAAAGATTCAAGATTTAATACCATTCCAGTTTCTTCTGTAATTTCTCTGTTAACAGTTTGAATTAAAGATTCTCCTTCTTCGACATGTCCACCTGGAAATTGATAATTATTATGTGAATATGCAAGTAATACTTCATTTTTAGAATTAACAAGAAGTATCTTAACTCTTTTTACTACTTCTGTCATATTCTCTTCTTTTAGATTATGTTTATTTGTTATTAATTCTTTCATTATTTTTATTCATTCCTTTCCTTAAACTATACTCTTTTGGACTATCTCCTTCTTGAGGCAAATAATCTCCTAAACATCTATTAAGATCATCATAACTCATTTTACTTAAATTATCTATATTTTTTATAGATAAAAGCTCTTGAATATCTTGATTTTTAGGATTTCCTTTTAAATATGCTCTAACTAATCGTTGACATAATACCAATACTTCATCCTTATTAAGATTTTCTGTATTAATTAAATAATGCGACAATTTATATCTTTCGACACCTTCAAAATATTTTATATAGCCATCAACATAAAGCCGCCTTTTATCTAAATCTTTATCACTCGAATCTCTTGCTCTTATTCTTCGCAATCTTTCCTCAATTGAAGCATACAAAATTATAGTCAAATCTGGTGAGCCACAATTATTAACAAGAGCATCAAATAAAAAACTATTCATATCATTAAAAGAAAAATAATAAGTTGATAATAATCCTCTATCAAAAATAATATCTTCCCTTTTCGAATCTTCTAATGCGCTTAAATATCCCATCAAATAATACATTGCTTGTAAATTACTAGAATATGAAGAATATAATCTCTCTGTAATAGTCCCACTTTGCTCTTCTCCAATATCTAATAAACTTTTGATTGGTCTTTCTACTAATCGTAAATCTAAGATTTGAGATATTTCTCTCGCAATAGTACTTTTTCCTACTCCATCTAAGCCTTCAAAACAGATTAACATATTATCCTCCCTTCTTCTAATTATTTTATTAAAGTGAATATTATAAAACAATTATATCATAGATTTAATGAATTACCTTATAAGAGTCTTACTTTTTTCAAATAGAATATCATTATAAGGTTTATGATTAGGATAAGTAACATACCACTTTAAAGAATTAATACAATCATAAACTAATATTCTTTCATCAAAGTTTTCCAAAGAACATACTTCTGGATAATTATCTCTAAAGAATGGCATAATACCTTGATAATCACTTGGATTTACCAATTTTTGATATTCTTGTCTAAGAAGTCCATTTGGACTCCGAACCATTCTAGCTAATGAATCAAATTCTTTATCTAAAGGGGCGGCTTTATAGCACTCAAAATCTACTATTTTTACTTCTCCATTTGAGAAGATAATATTATTATAATGAATGTCGCCATGAACCATCCCATATCTTGCATTTACAAAATGGTGTTGTATATATTCTTTTAATGTATTCAAGTATTCAACTTTCGACTTTATTAATATACCGGAATTCGTTACTTTAGATAGACCTTTCTCAAATTCATCTTCCAATGATGATTCTGCTTCATTTTTATCATAAGAATATGAATGAATTTTTTTTATTATTGCTAATAATTGATATAAAACCGATTCTCTTTGATTTTGATTTAAATTTGCCCATATATCAAATAGATTTTGACCCTGTATTTTTTGTTCAATTGTATAAATAAAAGGAATCTGCTGTCCAGATAGATCGCTTGCGATTAGCTGAGGATGAAAATCATTCTGATTTTCCTTATAAAATTGCACTTCTCTTCTTATACCATCCACCTTTGAAGAATTAGTGCATATTTTTAAAACCAACTCGTCATTAACACAAATAACTATTCTATTGTAACCAATATTCAATTGAGTATAGTATTTTACTCTACCTAAACTATGAATTTCAAATATTGCATTAATAGTTTTTTCTAATTCACTCTGTAATTGCATACGATTCACCTTCTTCAAATTATCAATTTCTTTTCAAACTTTTTACTGGTTCATTATTTAATTCTGTTATATCATCAATGTTAAGTGAACCCAGTTTATCAGCAAGGCACCAAGTTCTATCATGAAAAAAATCTTTATATCTATAAATAGTTCCGTTCTTATATATTCCTATTTCATAACCCGGTTTGCAAATTGATGTGCAACCATAAACGTTATTATCCGGAGTAATTACTACTTTTCTTAAACCAGCACTACATTTAAACCTATTATTATTTGTAACAAAATCTTCTCCAAATGTTCCACTTCTAGCAACTTCTAAATCAGATATATCATATTTTGTTCTTGAATCCCTTAATTGTGTAAAAAATGTTCTATAATCTGCTACTGATAAATCCAAATTTTCTAATTTTTTAGCTCTTCCTTGACTAAACATTTTATTAAATTCAATTCCAGTAGCACCTAAATTATATGCTCTATCACACATGTTTTCTACTTGAGAAACGTTTTGGTTTGTTATTGTTGTCATTAAAACAATTTTCATTCCCTTTTCTCGAAGAAGCTTTATAACTTCATCTAACATTGCCGAAGTTATTTTATTTAAACTATCTTGAATTCCAAAATGATAAGACATATAAACTGTATCAATTCCGTTTTCTTTCATAATATCAATAACTTCGGGTTCTTGGAAAATTCTAAGACCATTAGACATTATCCACTCTTGTTCTGCAATCTTATAAGCTTTTAAATATTCTAAATCAGTTAAGACTTCAGCACCATCAATTCTTACAAGTTTTCCTTCTTCTACAAATTTTTGAGTTAATTCAGCAAGCTCTTGTGGATCTCTGTTTCCTTTATATCCAATATAACAATGGGTGCAAGAAACGTTACACTTAGAACAGGCCATCAAAATTACTCTTTTTCCTTTATATTCTTCTAATTCCCTCATCTTTTTCCTCCTCCAATATATTTCGCAACTGGATTTTCACTATAAAAATTTGGAATACCATTATTCAAATTATTAGTATTAATAAGAAATTTTCTTAATGCAACTAATCCATAATCAATATTCATTCCTTCAGTTCTTATAGAATAAAACATATAATCAATGCAGTATAAACAACCATAATATATATATGATTTCCAAAATTCTTTAGGTACTTGATCTTTAAAATATCCATTTATCAATCCAATATAAAATTCATTATCGGTAAGTAAACACGAATTACTTGCTAAATCACTCCATGAATCACCTAATCTGACCATATCCAAATCTATAAAATAGGTATCCCCTTCGGGCGTGATTATAATATTACCTGGATGAACATCTCCATGTATTATTGAACTATCACAATGTTTCAATGCAGAAAAACTACTCAAATATTCAATGATCCTTCTAACTTCAACCATGTCATTTAAAACTAGCTTGGTTAATTTCAATTTTAACTTTGACAATTTTTTATTATGATTATCCATACTAAAATCAACTTTATCATTTCTAACATTATGAAATAATCTGAGAGCTTGCCCAACTTTATATCCATATGAATACTTAACACCTGCTTGTTCTGATTGTAAAACCAAATCTAAAGATTTGCCTTCTAACCAATCTACTATCATATAAACACATGAATCGTTATTACACGAGCCATATTCAATATGCCTTGGAACATTTATACCAGCTTCAGATAATAACTGAATATTATTATAAGCGATTTCTCTAGATGTTTGGAATCGTGCATCAAAAACTCTAAGCATATACTTTTTATTTTCTTTAATCAAAAGATATTTTTTTACTGATGAACCACCAACAACAATATTTTCTTTGACTTGAAAATCTTTAAATTTTTTTGTTTCATTATTTATTTCAAGCATCATAGAACACCTTCTCTTCAGCTTACATTAATTTGCTCTAAGACCTTCTGGCTTTCACCATCATATTTTACTTTTCCTTTTTCAAGATAGATAATTCTATCTGAGATTTTTGAGGCAAATTCTATTTCGTGAGTAACTATAATCATCGTTACTTTTGATTTGGAAATTTTCTTTATTAGTTCCCAAACCTCTTTTTTCATTTCTTTATCTAAAGAACTTGTTGGTTCATCAAGTAAAATAATTTCAGGATTCATAGCTAAAGTTCTAACAATTGCGACTCTTTGCTTTTGACCACCAGAAAGTTCATTAGGATAGCTTTCTTTTTTTTCTATTAAATCAACTTTCTTTAATAAATCTTCAGCAATTTTTGAAGCTTTTCTTTTTGATAGCTTTTTCACTTTTTCTAAAGCTATTGTAATATTCTCAAGTACAGTCAAATGTTCAAATAAATTAAATTCCTGAAATACAATTCCAACTTTTGTTCTTAACTCAGTTAAATCATAGTCATTTATATTTTTTTTATCTAAAATTATTTGTCCATCGTCAATTTTCTCTAAACGATTAATACACCTTAAAAGTGTGCTTTTCCCTACCCCGGATTTTCCAGTTATAGTTATAATTTCACCTTTTTTTATTTTAAAATCGATTCCTCTGAGTATTTTAGAATCTTGATAACTTTTATTAATGTTAATAAATTCTAGCATTAACTCACCAGCTTTCCCTTTTGTATTCTTGGATCAATTTTTTTATTTATTAAATCTAAAATAACAGTTACAAACTTACAAATAAGAAAGTATATTAATGCTGTAAATATTAATGGAAAAAACGCTTCATAAGTTCTATTTCTAATAATATCTGAAGCTTTTGTTAATTCAAATATTGAGATATATCCTCCAATAGATGTCAATTTAATTAACGTAACGATTTCATTTTTATAAGTTGGCAACATATAAGATAAAGCTTGGGGTAGAAATATATATCTTGCAATTTGCCATTTACTAAATCCTAATGATTTTGCTGCCATTATTTGAGAATTATTTATTGATTCTATACTTGCTCTTATTATTTCAGCAACATAAACGGAAAAATATATTGAAAAAGTAATAATTCCAACCAACATTGGTTCTATATTAATGTTTCCAAAAAAAACATAGTAGAATATTAATAATAATACTGTTATTGGTGTACCTTGAAGAAAACTAATAAAAGCTTTCATCATATTCTTAACAATTTTAAATTTTGATTTTCTTAAGTAACATATTAATGCACCAATTAAGGTTCCAAAAACAATAGAAGATAAAGATAAAATTAAAGTTGATCCAATTCCTTTAAATATTAATAAATAACGCTGTTCATCTATTAAAGTTCGATTAAAACTTATTGAAGCATCTTGAATTGAACTAATAATCTGATTTTTGTATAAACTAATTACAAAAACAATTATTAATATTACTAAGGATAAAATAATCATTTTTAATATCTTTTTCATTATAACCTACCCCTTTATAATTATTTTCTTACTACTACCACAATTCCACCCGTAAAATCTGGTTCAGAAAACAACACGGATTTTTTTCTTTCTTCAGTAACTATTATCGAACATCCTGCCATATCAACTTTTCCAGAGGCTATAGCTGGGATAATTCCTTCCCATGCCATTTCAATAACCTCTAGTTTATATCCAAGCTGATTACTAATATACATCATTATTTCAATGTCATAACCAACTATTTGATTATCTTTCATATAAGCAAAAGGAGCTGAACCTGATACAGTAGCAAATTTTATTGTTTTACTACTCTTAGAATCGTCATATTTCGAAAGTGTTTTTTTACTTTCATCATCACCAAACCACTTTTCCACTAATTCATCAAGTTTGCCATTTTTTTTCATTAATATTAATTCTTTATTAATTTCCTCTTGTAACTCTATCTCATTAGGATTTATTGCAAAAGCATAACTATCTTCTGTCAAAAATTCATCTAAATACCTTATTCCATCATTATTCTTTATCATTTCTTTTGCAAGTGGCTCATCAGTTAAGAATGCATCTATTTTTCCAGATTTTAAAGCCGATATTAAATCACTATAACTATTATAATATTTAGGGATTGAATCCTCTAACTTTTCCTTTAAAGTATTATCATATTCACTTCCTGTATATATCCCAACATTTCTATTTTTCAAATCATCAAGATTACTAACCTCAATTAAATTTTGTGAATTACATCCAGTTATCAATAACACAATTAATAATAAATAAAATACTAAACTATTTTTTTTCATATTTTTTCACATATCCTTTCTTAACTTCGATCTTAAAATCATCAAATATTTTTTGCATTTTTGCTTCAGTTTCTTCTGTAGTCCTACCTAATACCTGTACCCATCCCGAAGCATCGTTTCCTACTCTGCGTTTTGTTTGATACTCGCCTACATTAGTAAACATCTCTCCCCCTATTACACCATCCATCATTTTTAATTCTTCCAATGAAGTTAGTGTTGTTATTAACCCTTCTTTATTAGGTAAATATAAATCTCCAACCGAACAAATAGGATATCTATATTGTAATTTTACTTTTTTTCCAATTGCAATGTCTAATAATGAATTATACATATCAAATCCAAAAGATAAACTGTGATTTAAGGTTGCTTGACATCCTGGTAATCTCCAACCCAATTCACTTGCTTTTACATTTCCATTTTCATCCACAAATACTTCAATAGTCATTACTCCATTTTGTAAATTCATTCCTGTTACTATTGTTTGAATAAATTCCTTAGGAGAAAAATTAAAATGTGGAGGAATTCTTGGACAAGTCATATGACAATTCATTTTATTATCTATTGATGCCCAAATAGTAGGATTAGGTAAATAAGTTACATATGAATCTAATACAATTCCATCTTGAACTAAACTTTCTATCGACCACTCTCTATCAAAACAAAATTCTTCAACCATATATTTTCCCTTTTTGAATTGAATTGGCAAATCTGCTATTTGATCTAAAGATTCAACCTTATATGTTTCAATACTATTCATTCCACGTCTAGGTTTAACTATAATGGGTTTACCATTTTGAGATATAAAATAGTTTACTACATCTTCTTTAGAATCTACTGATTGATAATCAACAGTTTTTAATCCAATTTGATTAAATTTATCCTTCATATCAACCTTATCTCTAACCCACTTTATTTGTTCTTCTGTTAACGCTGGCAATCCCAAACCTCTAGCAAAAGCATTTGCAAACTCCTGATAATATTCTGAATCATTATAAAAATGTGTTACATAAAGATTAATTGATTCCAGCCATGTTTTAAATCTTTGTATTTCACTATGCAAAGGTGAATCATAATCTACTACAAAAACATTATAATCTTTTGTCTTTTCAGAATATTTTTCAGTAATATATTTTAAATTCTTTGTAGTTCGCAATAGTATGAAATTCATATCAGTTCTCTGAAATAAAGCATTTGATAATTTAGATTCGCTTTCATCAAAGAACAATAATGTTGGTATATTTTCCATTACATCCTCCTAACTAACTTCTTCGCGAAAGTTTCAATTATTTCGTCTTGCCTTTTATGGTCATTAACAGATTTGATAAGTAAATCAGGTTCTGCTAATTCAACCTCCATTATTAATGGCTTTCCATTTAATTCTATCATATCTACTCTCATATATAAATAATCTTTATATTCTGGAATATTTGACACAGCTCTAGCTAAATCTTTTTCTTTAGACGTTAATGAAATTTCCTCAGGCTTTCTTTTATCATGAAAGATACTAGGATATCTTTTAATATTATGAGTGTTCTCACCATCAATAAAGACACTTGATGTTTCACCACTATCAATCTCACTAATAAAAGGTTGAATCATTAATCCATTTTGCACATCATTATATAAAAAACTAAAATATGATTGTAATTCTTCTATTGAAATTAAATTACTTCTAGCTATCTTCCCAGATAAACTTAACAAATAGGTATTATTTCCGCTACCAGATACTATAGGTTTAATCACAATTGAATCTAATCCATTAAAATCGCTTCTCACAATAGAAAGAACTTTGTCATCAATAGAAGCTCCTACTAATTCTTGTGATTTAATGAAAGTAGTATCTATCGTTGGAATGTTGTGTTTTCTTAATATTTCAAATTGGACATCCTTTTTAATATTATCTCGAATTAATGAAGGTGAGTTTAATAAAGGTATATTACTTTTTTCAATTTTTTCTAACCAAGCATAAAAATCTACTAATTTCTTATGATATCCCCATGCTGATCTAAGAACCAAACAATCATACTTTGTAAAATCGAGTTGACTATCTTCCCAAGAAATAATATCAGCCCAAAATCCAAGGAATCGTAATTTTTCTTGAAGAAGTAAATCTTCTTTAATTTTTCCTTTCCATTCGTTACTAGATACAATACCTACTCTTTTCATCTTAATTTCCTCAATGTTTTGTTCATTGCACCCATATGGTTTATCAAGTCATCTCTTTCGATTGCTGTTGTAACTCTACCCACTAATTGTTTCGAATTTGGATAGGAAATTGATTGTCCTAAAATTAATTTAATTTTTTCTGTTTCATACATATATTTTAATAATTCTACTTCATCAGTAATGACTCTTTTATCAGAAGCTTTATTTTTAAGTCTTGTAAAATCTAATAATGCAAAAAATCCGGATTCGGGCATAGTACCATTGACAAAGCCAACATTAGGAATACCTTCTAAAACTTCTTCAACATTCAAATCAGAATTAATTAATTTTCTGATGTCTGATTCAATTCTCATTCTTAAAGTTAAGTCCTCTATACTATCTAATCCATTTACTAAAGTCTTTAATAATTCTAATCTATATTTGTATTCTTCAATTATAGGATTGAAATAATTATCGTATTCTTTATATCTTTCATCGCTTGCATTGAAAGCTCCCGTTAAAGCTTTAGCTTGTAAAATTGGAGATGAATCCATGTTTTGAAAAATATAATTTCTAATTCCTCTTATAATTACAGGATTTGCAACTACCATTCCTGCCCTAATGCTGGCCAACCCATATCCTTTGGATAAACCAAATAAAGAAATTGTATTATCAAAATATTCTTTATATGTTCCCATTGGTAATGCTAAATTTTCACGATCATAAGTTAAATCGCGATAAATTAAATCATCGATTACAAATACGCCATTTTTTAAACAAACATTCCCAATTCCTTCAAGAATTTCTTTATTTTTCGCGTTTATCACTTTACCTAAAGGATTATGAGGATTTTCATTTAAAAAAGCTACTACCTTTGGAATATATGGCAATTTCCCTTCATACCTTTTTCTTAAATCATCATTAATTTCCCTTATCCTTAAATCTAATTTTTCGGGATTAATATACCAATTGTCATTTTCACTTAAAGGTAATATTTCTATATTTAAATTATTTGATCTTTCAGGAACAAAAGTAAACAACCCATAATTTGGTCCTGTCATTAATACTACATCATAAGGTCTCCCAATTATTTGACAAATTATTGAAAAAGCATGAGTAGTAGAAATGGTAAATATTAAATTATCTTCATTAATTCTGTCATTACATTTGAAACCTTCTTTAATTAGATACTCAACAATTTCTTTTTTTGATTCATCATCTCCAGCAGCCATTGGATATTCTGACATATCATCTAAATTAATTGTTTCAATTAATTTTCTCTTTGCAGGTGGAAATATTGGAGTTTTCATTGGACTTCCTCCACCTAAAGATTTTGATGGAATATTTCTTATTTTGTCATTTAATAATTCATACAAACCATTCCCATATATACTGAAAACATCATGAATTTTTTTAACCTCAGGAGAAAACTCAGCACCATCTAATCTTGTTCCTAAATCTGGTAGTCCTCTAACAAAATTCTCTAAAATCGGATTTGCATCAATAACTCTTCTTAAAGATTCTGGTAATTGATTCATATTTACCCCCCTATTTACAAAAAAAGTAGTCATTAAAAACAACTACTTCTAAACAATAAATATATCCTTTTTGCTGATTAATTGTGCTATATTTTTCATAAAACCATCTCCACAAAACAATCAATTGAAGCATATATTATCATTAACTAATTAAAAAAGCAACCACTTTTTGCCGTTTTATATCAAAATACGATATTTTTTTACAAATTTATTGATTTTCAAAAATATATATGATAATTTTATTGTGGCATTTATGTTTTAAGCTAACAAAATAAAGCAATCCGTAGTATTAGGATTGTTTTTTGTTTTAAATTCTTATTTATGACACTATGACAATAGATAACTAGGTACCCC
>JAQVMY010000106.1 GCA_028703405.1 Bacilli bacterium | reverse complement strand
TATTCTCCCAATCCATTTGATAGTTTTCATATTAATTAGTTTGTTTATGTTCTTCTACTAATTAAATAATACCACAAAAAACCACTCTATTAAAGAAGATGTGACATGAAGCAAAATAAAAACAACGGCTGATAAAATCTAATTTATCTATCATTAAATAATATAATTTTATTATCATTTTTCTTCATATAATTAGTATGCCAGGAGAATGGATTCTAACTAAGTGGGTTGCTTCGATACTTTATTTTACTTCATATTAGCCAATAAAATTTAATTTAACTATCAAAAACTAGGTTATATTTTAATCTGCTCTTGCAATTTCATACATAATCTTATATAATCTTATATATAAACTACATAAGATTATGTATAATAAATTCGACAATAGAATAAGCAAGCTACCCCAGAATATTCTTGAGCTAATTAATAAAATAGATTTGTTAAAGAGTAAATGGGTAAATGGTGCTAAGCTAGATCAACAAACTCTTAGTAATTTAAAAAAATCCATATTAATCACGTCAACCGGTGCCTCGACTCGCATTGAAGGCTCCCAATTATCAGATGATAATGTAGAGCGATTAATGCGAGGGCTATCTCTTCAAAAATTTAAAGACCGCGACAAACAAGAAGCACGTGGGTATTTTGATTTACTAACTAATGTTTTTGAATCATATAAATCAATTCCCTTCGCTGAGAGCACCATTAAATTTTTTCACCGTGAATTATTAAAGTATTCTGAAAAAGACGAATTGCATCGCGGCGAATATAAAAAAGATGAAAATAAAGTCGCCATGGTGTCGCCCACTGGTGAACCAATAGAAATATTATTTGATACAACTGCGCCCTGGCTAACACCGAAGGAAATGCAAGAGTTAGTTGAATGGACACAAACTGCTTTTCTAGAAAAATCAGCTCACCCCTTAATTATCATTGGAAATTTTCTAGTAGAGTTTTTACATATCCATCCCTTTACTGATGGGAATGGTAGATTATCAAGAATATTAAGTAATCTTTTAATGTTACAACATGGCTATGAATACATGCCTTATGTTTCGCAAGAGAAATTAATTGAAGATAATAAGCCAGAATATTATATCGCCTTAAGAGCGAGTCAAAAAACTTTAGGAACCGACAAGGAAGATATTGGTGCTTGGCTAACTTTTTTCTTGAAAATTATATTAGAGCAGTCCGAGAAAGCGATTAATATTATTTCCCATGAAGAAGTATCTAAATTATTATCACCTCAACAAAATATTGTTTGGGAATATATTGATAAGCAAGACAAAGTAGTGACACCACTAGAAATTTCTCAAGAAACTGGTATTCCTAGGCCAACTATTAATCAAGTCTTAAATAAATTATTACAACTCAAATGGATAGAGAGAATTGGTATTGGACGAACGACAAGGTATAAGAAAAGATAAAATAAAAATAGCGGCTGTAAAGTCGCTATTTTTTAAGATTTAAAATTTAACCAATAATTATTTATTACTTCCCTCTTAATTTTGCAGGCATTGCCATGCTTCAACATTTCTAGATAAGAAGCTAGGCTTTCTGGTTTTGAATTATTTATAATCCTACTCATCATTCTTTTTTTAGTCTTAGTCCTCAAAGTTTTGTGCTCTGTAAAATTTACCCAACCGAGAAAATCAATTCCTGAAGCCGAGGTATTTATATGAGTTTTTTGTGGGTGAAGTTTTAAATGTAATTCTTCAGCCAAAAATCTATTTATTAACGGCAATATTAAAATTAGCCATTCTTTATTGTCAGATATAAATACAAAATCATCAGCATATCGAATATAATATTTTGCCTTAATTTCATGCTTAACAAATTGGTCAAATTTGTTCATATAAATATTAACCAATAACTGGGATGTCAAATTACCAAGAGGCAGGCCACAACCAGGAGAGGATTCGTAACTATTAATAATATTATCTAGTAATAATAAAATTCTAGTGTCAAAAATATATTCTTTTAAAACATCTAATAAAAATTCATGATCAATACTATCAAAAAACTTCTTTATATCACATTGCAAAACCCAGCAAGTTTTTATATTATTAACACTAGCTTGTCTGGCCATTTTATTAAAAGCGGTAATTGCTCGATGTGTGCCTTTATCTAGACGACAAGAATAGGAATTGCTAATAAAAGTTTTATCAAAAAATGGATATAACTGCCTATAAATAGCATGATGTATTAAACGGTCACGAACCCTGGCTTTATGAATATGCCTTAACTTGGGATCAGCAATAAAAAAATCATGATAGCCGCCATGTTTGTAAATGCCGCTTGCAAGTTCTTGATGAAGATGTAAGATATTATCAGCTAAATTTAATTCAAATTCAATAACATCCTTTTTACTCCTCTTGCCAACTGAAAATTCCTGCCAGGCCAGTAATAAATTTTCGGTGGAAATTATATCCTGATAACTAATTATTAATTTTTTCTTCATAATATATGACAACTAATAATACCCCCCCGATGGAAATTTTTCCATCCTACAAAAAATAACTACCATTTATCTTCTTTGGCATAATTTTTCATCACAACTGCCAAGGCCAGCACGTTGTAGCTTAGGTATAAAAATCGACGTTTTATTTACCGATTTATTAGAAATAATTTTGCAAGCTAGATATGCAAGTAAAGACAATAAATTATCTTTTATTGATAAGGCGACTGTTAAACTTGATTCATTAAAATTCTTCCTACAAATTATTTGGCAGACTAAAGCTTTAGACAATAAAAAATATTTACAATTATCAGAACCATTAACTGAAGTAGGAAAAATCTTAGGTGGTTGGAAAAAATATTTTTAAAAACCCGCCTCAATGAAGCGGGAAAATAAAAAACTGGCGGACACCAAGGAAGCGATAATGAGCATTCCAGTCATTATCAAACCAATTGAGGTTAAGCTTACGCTTGTTGCCATTGATGTTCAGATAAGGCACGTGGCGATTGTCATTAGCATTGTGCCAAACGGAACCGACGAAAAACGCTTTTAGTCTCCTGTGACACCACCCTTTCAATACTGTTAGGGTTGTATTTTATTTGAGATATTAAA
>JAQVMY010000105.1 GCA_028703405.1 Bacilli bacterium | reverse complement strand
TTATATTCCAAGAAAACCATTAACGATGTTTCCAGAAGAATTAGCATATAATAAGTTCTGCCTTAATGAGAATCAAAACAAATATGTAATTGCTAATTTATTTGAATTATCACCTAAATTTGATTTAATCAATCATGAAATAAAACGAGCAATTATTAAGACGACTTCAAATAAAACTTATCAGGAAATTGTAGATGAATTACAAAATCCAACTGATATTAAAGATAGGGAAACGTATCAAAATTTATTATCATTTAATGACTTTATAAAGAAAACAAATCCTATATTACAAAAACATTATAATAAAAGAAGTTACCAAAGTAAAAATGATGGTAATGATAGTATCGAAAGTATGGTTTCTAATTTTATGATTTATGTAAACTATATGTCACAAGAGGTATATGATAAACTAGACTTACCGTGTATTTATAAAATTTATTATATGAATAAGTATAATCCAGATTTTAATAAAATTGAAAAAGATCAATCATTGGGTGATTTAGTACTTAATAATTTACAAGAACCATCATATAAATCATTTTATTCAGCCAGTAAAACGGGACATAGTGGCTCAAACTTATGTATTAGTATGCCAACAACTGTACCAGTAAGAAAATATGCTGCACTTCAAAATCAAAAACTAATTCAAAAATATTATATTGATAATATAACAATTAAGGATGCTGAAGTATATAAATTAGAAGAACAATTGGATATTGTTAGCAATTATTTAAATGAGAATAATAAAATGATTAATGAGTATATTGAAGAATATAGATATGGTATTAAACAATATAAGAAAAAATAAAGTTGACAAAAACAAAATATATGATAAAATTATTATTATCTAAAAACTTTGATTAGGACATGATTATTAAATCTTTATTTTAAAGCAAGTTAGTGTTGATGAAAGACTAATAAATAAACTTAATAATTACTACCTAGGAGTTGGGCTAAGAAATTTGACCCCGGTAAAGCCGTTATTAAATTAAGTACAAACTAGGATGGTACCGCGTCTTGACGCTCCTTATAAAAGGAGTGTCTTTTTTTATAGAAAGAAGGAATAAAATGAATATAAAACAAATGCCACAAAAATATAATGAATTACGACAAGAATTGTTTGATTTACGATTAAAACAAAAATTTCAAAAATCATTAGATAACGAGACGGAATTTTTGAAAATGGAAAATGAAATAACGAAAATTAAAAATGAGATGAAAAGTATAATTCAGCAATCTATAGAGATTGAAAATAAAATAGGAGGAAGAAAAAAATGATAGATGTGAAAGTTAATGAAAAATTAAATGTGCTTAATCATAGTTGCGCACATTTACTAGCACATGCCATTAAAAATTTATATCCCAAAGCTTTATTTTGGGTGGGACCTGTTATATCAGAAGGGTTTTATTATGATGTTGATTTAGGAGAAGAAGTTATTACTGAAGACAAACTTGTTGATATTGAACGTGAAATGAAAAAAATTGTTAAAAGTAATAAACTAATTAAACGTTTAGAATTAACAAAAGAAGAAGCACATAAAATGTTCGAAGAAGATCCATACAAAATTGAATTAATAAAAGGTATGGATTCTAGTGAAGTTATTACTGCTTATCAACAAGAAGACTTTATAGATCTATGCTGCGGACCTCACGTTGAAAGTACAAAATTATTAAAACATTTTAAACTATTAAAAGTTAGTGGGGCTTATTACAAAGGTGACTCCAAAAACAAGATGCTTCAAAGAATTTATGGTATTTGTTTTGAATCAGAAATTGATTTAAATAATCATTTAGATTGGTTAAACGAAGCAAAGAAAAGGGATCATCGTAAACTTGGTCGTGAATTAGATTTATTTATGATTAGTGAATATGGACCGGGATTTCCTTTTTGGTTACCAAACGGAATGATTTTAAGAAAAAATTTAGAAGATTTTTGGTATCAAGAACATACTAAAGAAGGTTATAAATTTATAAATACACCAATAATGCTAAGTAAGGATTTATGGGAAACTTCAGGTCACTGGGCTAATTATAAAGAAAATATGTATACTTCAGTTATTGATGAAAAAGAATTTGCTATTAAACCGATGAATTGTCCAGGTGGAATGCTAGTTTACAAAAACACTTTACACTCATATAAAGATTTACCACTGCGTATTGGGGAATTAGGACTTGTTCACCGACATGAAGCAAGTGGGGCATTAAGTGGACTTTTTAGAGTCCGTAACTTTACTCAAGATGATGCCCATTTATTTATGACAGAAGATCAAATAGAAGAAGAAGTAATTAGATTAATTAATTTTATTGATCGTATGTATAAAGTTTTTAATTTAGATTATTCGATTGAACTTTCTACTCGTCCAGAAGAAAAATATATAGGTGAAATTGCAACTTGGGATAAAGCAGAAGATAAGTTAAAGAAAGCGGTAATTAAAGCTGGTAAAGATTATAAATTAAATCCAGGTGATGGAGCATTTTATGGTCCTAAACTAGATTACAAATTAACTGATTCTTTAGGAAGAGCTTGGCAATGTGGAACTATTCAATTAGATATGCAAATGCCAGAAAGATTTGATTTAACTTATATTGATAAAGATGGTTCTAAAAAAAGACCAATAATGCTTCACCGTGTTATTTATGGTGCAATAGAAAGGTTTATTGGGGTTTTAATTGAACACTATGCAGGGGCTTTCCCAATTTGGTTAAGTCCAGTTCAAGTAAATATTATTCCAGTTAATAATGAGTATCACCTAGATGGATCTAAAAAAATATATGACTTACTATTAAATAGTAATATTCGTGTAAATTTAGATAGTCGTGATGAAAAACTAAGTTATCGTATGCGCGAAAGTCAAATTAAGAAATATCCATATTCAATTATTGTAGGAGATAAAGAACTTGAAGGCAACTTAATTTCTTATCGTAAATATGGAAGTAATGATACTGTCACAGTAAAAGAAGATGAATTTATTAAAATGATTGCTGAAGAAATTAAAAATAAATAATTATAAAAAAGGTACATAGTACAAATTAAAATGTCCAATTTTTAGGGTTCAGTTCAAAAAAATGTCTATTTTTTATATTTTACATCTTATCGCA
>JAQVMY010000104.1 GCA_028703405.1 Bacilli bacterium | reverse complement strand
AAAAGAAAAAATGAGTAAATCTTTAGGAAATTATATTGGTGTGGATGAAAATGCAAAAGATATGTATGTAAAAATCATGAGAATCCCAGATGAATTAATTGTTACATATTTTGAATTAACAACTGATGTACATCCAGATAAAATAAAGGCTATTGCAGCCTTACTTGAGGAAGGACAGATTAATCCGAGAGATATTAAAATGCAATTAGCTAGAGATATGATTAAATTATATCATACTCCAGAGGAAGTATTAAAAGCAGAGGAAAATTTTAAAGCTATCTATCAAAAGAAAGATATTAATATTGATTTTCCAATAATAAATTATGATCAATCATTATTAGGTGAAAATGGTGAAAGTTCATTAATTGAATTTATATTTTCAACTGGAAAGTATAAATCAAAAGCTGAAATCAGAAGATTAATTCAACAAGGTGCTGTAAAAATAAATGGTGAGAAAACTCAAGAATTGTTTTTTATTCCAGCAAATGATTTAATTATTCAAGTTGGAAAAGGCAATGTATTCAAGCTACAAGCTCTTGATAACGAATTAGAAAAACAAAAAGTTTTGGGAAAACAACATAAATAGTTAACAAATTATTATTTTTGTGATAATATAGTAATATACATAAATGAATAAAGATTAATAAAAGTAGCTAGATATAATTTTATGCAGAGAACTTATGGTTGGTGAAAATAAGTAAAAAGTATTGTTGCGAATTACATATTATGAATTCATTTCGGTGACGACCGTTATAACAAAGAGTGCATAGTTTATACTATGAATTAAGGTGGTACCACGGATTATTTTCGTCCTTTATGGAGAGAATAATCCGTGTTTTTTTGTTTATTAAGAAAGGATTGATAAAAATGAATAAAGAAGAAAAAATTAATTTAGTATTAAGAAGAACAGTACAAATGTTTAATGAAGAAACTATTGTGGAAAAATTAAATAGTGGAAAAAAATTGATTGTAAAATTTGGTGCAGATCCATCACGACCAGATTTACATTTAGGTCATACAGTACCACTTAGAGGTTTAAGAATACTTCAAGAATTGGGTCATGAAATTGTTTTTGTAATAGGTGATTTTACTGCAATGATAGGAGATCCATCAGGAAAGTCTAAAACAAGACCTGCTCTTACTTTTAAAGAAACTAGAAAAAGTGGGGAAACATACTTTAAGCAAGTTACAAAAATATTGGATAAAGAAAAAACCTCTATACGATATAATTCTGAATGGTTAAACAAAATGAAATTTGATGATGTTATTAAATTAACTGGTAAATATACTTTGGCAAGGTTATTAGAAAGAGATGATTTTAGTAATAGATTTAATAACAATATTCCAATTGGTATGCATGAGTTGTTATATCCATTAATGCAAGGATATGATTCAGTTGCCATTAATGCTGATATAGAATTTGGTGGAACAGATCAAACATTTAACTTATTAGTTGGTAGAGAATTACAAAGGGATTATAATCAAGAACCGCAAGATGTTATGATTTTTCCGTTATTAGTTGGACTAGATGGAAAAGAAAAGATGAGCAAATCTTTAGATAACTATATTGGTATTGATGAATCACCAGAGGCTATGTTTGAAAAATCCATGAAAATACCAGACAATGTTTTATTTGATTATTTTAAACTTACGACTGATTTAAATTTGAAAGAAGTTCAAGAAGTGATAGATAATAATATTGTAGAAGCACATAAAATGTATGCTCGTGAAATAATCAAAATGTATCATGGTGAAGAGTTTATTCTACCAGCAGAAGAGCGATATAAAATAATAGCAAATGGAGGAGTACCAGAAATTGATGATGTTTTTGAACTTCAAAAACATGAAATTGAAAACAGTATTTCATTAATTGAATTATTAGTAATATCTAAATTCATGCCTTCAAAATCAGAGGCAAGAAGAATGATTGAACAAGGTGGTGTTAGTCTTAATAACGAAAAAGTGTTAGATGTTAATAAGCTGATAACCTTAGATGACTTTAAAAATCAAGAAATGGTAATTCAAAAAGGTAAGAGAAAATTTATAAAGATATTAATTAAGTAATAAATATATTAAATTTAGATTTTTAAAACATAAAGTATTATTAAAAAGAAAAAATACAAATTTTATAAGTTTGTATTTTTTCTTTAATATTAATAACAATCTCAAGTTAATAATTGTTTAGTAAGTTTAAATACAATCATTGTTTATATTGCAATGAACCAATTTAAGTCTATTTAATCTAACAAGGATCAAATATGTAACTTTTCTCGACAGATAAAAAGATAATAAATGAAGTTTCTTAATTTCTTATTTAATCATTGTTAGGAGTTTTTCCCAATAGTTGATCAAAAGATAGATTGTATTTTTTTGATAATATAAATAATCTATTTACTGATATTATAGTTTTCCCTTTTTCATAATTGGCGTAAGTCGGTTGTGTCACCCCTAAATCGAAAGCAATATTTTCTTGCGTGAGTCTTAATTTTCTTCTAGCTTTTCTTAAACTTTTTCCAAAATCATTTAGATTAAGTTCATTGTTATTTATAGTGTATCTTTTTGTATTAGTTAGACCAAGTAAATAGTCGATAGAAATATTATAATAATCAGCTATTTTTGATATATTTAGCAGAGAGAATGAAATTCTACCATTTTCCATTGCAGAGTAGTTAGCTCTAGAAATACCTAAAATTTGTGCTATCTCTTTTTGCGTTAAATCGTTATCTTCTCTAATATTTTTAATTCTTTCAAAATACATATAGTATCACCCTTTAAAACAATTTTACAAAATATAAGAAAATATTGGGTTATTGATTAAAATATTTATAAAATGAAACTGCAATTATATAAAATTATAAAGAATAGAAATAATAAATATAAATCTCATTATCATAATTTTCCAATTATTATGTGTAAAAATAGATTTTTCACAACAAAAATAATAAAAAAATAGTAGCAATAAAAAAATATATTAAGATTTTTACATATTGAAACATAAATTTATAAAAAGTTGAATCTCAAAGTAAATGCAATATTAGATGAATCATAGGTTGTATCTAACTAATTGCAAAATTTTTTTAGTAAAATAAAAGAAAAAATGGTATTATATATGCGAATACCATGTTTTTTTACA
>JAQVMY010000026.1 GCA_028703405.1 Bacilli bacterium | reverse complement strand
AAAAGTGTATTATAGAAGGAAATTCGCAATTTTTGTCGAATTATATTAGTAGGAGGTGAAAAAAATGAAAAAGTATGAAATAAATCTGTCAACTATCGCAATTATTGCACTTGACTCAAATAAAAGTAAAATAATTGAAGAAGACAATAGTTTTATAATTGATAGAACTACTCCAAAAATTATTGATGATAGTTGCCGTTATTTCGGAAGTTCTTATTTAGGTAGATTTGAAGGAAGCAAAAACTTTTTAGGTGGTACAATATATAAATCACCTATAATAATTGAAGAGACACGTGAAATAATTTTTTTTCCAACAGGATCAGCACGTTCAATAGAATGTTCATGGATCTCTTTAAATAAGATTTCTAATTATACAAAAGATAAAGATAAAACAATAATTTATTTTAAAAATGGAACATCTTTAGTTTTTCCAATATCATATTCATCATTTGAAAATCAAGTATTAAGAGCTTCTAGATTAGAATCAATATTGAGGCAACGAAAAAATGTTTAAAAAAGTGCTAATAACGCTTTTTTTCTTTTATAAGGTGTTATTTTGTGCTATAATGTATTTATAGGTATAGGGGGGAATACTTATAATATAACACCTAAAAAACCACGTAAAATAAGAAATGAGGAAAAAATGATATTAAAAGAACTTAAAATTACTAATTTTCGAAATTATAACAACTTAACCATATCATTTAATCCTGATATTAATATTATTTATGGGGATAATGGAGAAGGGAAAACTAATTTATTAGAAAGTATATATGTTTTAGCTATGACTAAATCCCATAAATTACTAATTGATAATCATTTAATAAATAGTTCATCAAAATTTGCTAGGGTTGAGGGAAAGATATTAGATGAAATAATGACATCTAATATGGAAGTAATTATAGAACCTAAAAAAAAACAATTAAAAATAGATGGTGATTATATATCTAAAATTAATAAATATATAACAAAAATGAGTGTTATTATTTTTTATCCAGAAGATTTAGAATTAATTAAAGGTTCACCTATGGAAAGAAGAAGGTATCTAAATATACAATTATCTCAAATACACCCTAATTATTTAAATATTTTAAATGATTACAATAAAATTTTAAAACAAAGAAATGAATTTTTGAAAAATTATGATAGAAATAAGCAAAGTGATAGTAATTTTTTTGATATTGTAACTAATACACTAATTGAAAAAGGAACTAAACTATATCAATATAGAGAAAATTATATAAAAAATATTAATCAAAATATATCTGATATATATTACAGTATTATGAATATCAAAAAGTTTAATATTTTATATAAACCATCTATAAATATCGATGATTATGAAAAAAATCGTATTTCAAAAATTTTTGAAGAAGAATTAAATAGAAATCATGATTCAGAAATAAAATTAGGAATAACTTTAGTAGGTCCACATAGAGATGATTTTGATTTTATGATAGACAACCAAAATTTAAAAATTTATGGTTCCCAAGGACAACAAAGAGTTGCTGTATTATCATTAAAATTATCTGAAATACCAATTTTCAAAAGTTATAAAAATTCATATCCTATTTTGTTATTAGATGATGTATTTAGTGAATTAGATGATAATAAAAAAAATAATTTATTAAAATATATTGTTAATAATATTCAAACATTTATAACAACAACTGATTTAAAAAGTATTAACCAAGACATATTAAAAAAAGCAAATATTATTAAAATTAAAAATGGTAAAATTATGCAAAAAGGAGATATATAAACATGGAAAAAGAACAACATTATGATTCTTCCGATATTCAAGTTTTAGAAGGTTTAGAAGCAGTAAGAAAAAGACCTGGAATGTATATTGGGGCTACAAGTGCTCGTGGGTTACATCATTTAGTATGGGAAATAATTGACAACGCAATTGATGAATCACTAGCAGGTTATTGTGATGATATTGAAATAATTATTAATAGAGATAACTCTGTTACAGTTAAGGATGATGGTAGAGGTATTCCAACAGGAATTCATGAAAAAACTAATAAATCAACAGTAGAAACAGTTTATACTGTTCTTCATGCTGGTGGGAAATTTGGCGGTGGAGGGTATAAAGTTTCTGGAGGTTTGCATGGTGTAGGAGCAAGTGTAGTTAATGCTTTAAGTAGTTGGTTAGAAATAAAAGTTTATCAAAATGAACAAGTTCACTACATTCGTTTTGAAAATGGAGGAAAAGCTGTAGAAGGACTTAAAGTAATTGAAAAATGTTCAAGCGAAAGAACAGGAACTACCGTTACTTTTAAACCAGATCCCACAATTTTTACAGAAACTACATATTTTGATTATGAAATTTTAAAAACTCGGGTAAGAGAATTAGCATTTTTAAACAGAGGTTTAAGAATAATTTTAATGGATGATAGAGAAGAACCAAAAAGGGATATTTTTTGTTATGAAGGAGGAATATCCGAATACGTTGAAATGATTAACAAAAATAAAACCCCAATTCACTCAAATATTATATATTTAAGTGATAATGAAGAAGATATTTCGTTAGAGATTGCTCTTCAATATAATTCTGGATATAATACAAATTTATACTCTTTTACAAATAATATTAATACTTACGAAGGGGGAACCCATGAAGAAGGTGTTAGAAGAGCCTTAACAAGAGTAATTAATAATTATGCTAAAAAAGCAAATCTATTAAAAGCAAATGATGAGGCACTCGGAGGGGATGATGTAAAAGAAGGGTTAACTATGATAATTTCTTGTAAGCATCCAAATCCACAATTTGAAGGGCAAACAAAAACAAAATTTGGAAATAGTGAAGTAAGAAAAATAGCTGATAAAATTTTCAGTGAAGGGTTCGAAAGATTTTTAATGGAGAATCCAAATGAAGCAAAAATAATAATTGAAAAATCAATGACTGCTGCTCGTGCAAGGGTAGCTGCAAAAAAAGCTAGAGAATTAACAAGAAGAAAAACAGCATTAGAAATTTCTAGTTTGCCGGGAAAATTAGCTGATTGTCAATCCAAAGATGCATCAATTTCAGAAATGTTCATTGTTGAAGGGGATTCTGCTGGTGGTTCTGCTATTGGTGGTAGAGATTCTAAAACACAAGCAATTTTGCCTTTAAGAGGTAAAATATTGAATGTAGAAAAGGCAAGATTAGATCGTATTTTAGGTAATGAAGAAATAAGGAGTTTAATTACAGCTTTAGGAACGGGTATTGGAGAAGAATTTGATATAACAAAACTAAGATATCACAAAGTCATAATAATGACTGATGCTGATGTTGATGGAGCCCATATTAGAACTCTGTTATTAACTTTTTTCTATCGTTTTTTCAAACCATTAATTGAAGGTGGTTATATTTATATCGCGCAACCTCCACTTTATAGTATTAAACACGGAAAAAATATTAAATATGTTTTAAATGAACAAGAAAGAGATGAATATTTAAGTACATTAAATGAAAATACTCGTTACGAAATAACTAGAAATAAAGGATTAGGTGAAATGAATGCATCAGAGTTAGCAGAAACTACCATGGATCCTACGTATAGGCATTTGCTAAGAGTAACTGTAAATGATGCAATAAGAGCAGACAATGTATTTCAAACATTAATGGGTGAAGAAGTTGAACCTCGTCGTGAATTTATTGAAATAAATGCTACTTATGTTAAAAATCTAGATGTGTAGAGGAGTGAAAAAATGGATTTAAAATTAAAAGATGTAAACATTTCTGATGAGATGGAAGAATCTTTTCTTGATTATTCGATGAGTGTTATTGTGTCAAGAGCATTACCTGATGTAAGGGATGGTTTAAAACCAGTACATAGACGTATTTTATACACAATGTATGAAGAAGGTTTTTTACCTGAAAAGAAATTTGTAAAGAGTGCTAACACAGTTGGTAATGTTTTAGCTCATTATCATCCACATGGAGATACTGCAGTTTATGATACTATGGTTAGAATGGCGCAACCCTTTAATTATAGATATATATTAGTTGAAGGTCATGGTAATTTTGGTTCAATAGATGGATATTCTGCTGCAGCACAACGTTATACAGAATCAAAATTATCTAAAATTTCAATGGAAATGTTAAGGGATATAAATAAAGATACAGTTGATTTTGGTACCAACTATGATGGTGAAAGAAAAGAGCCGTCTGTATTGCCAAGTAGATTTCCTAATATATTGGTTAATGGAACAATGGGAATAGCTGTTGGTATGGCAACAAATATTCCACCTCACAATCTTGGTGAAGTTATAGATGGGTGCATAGCTTATATAGATAATAACGATATTACTGTTCTTGAATTAATGGAACATATAAAAGGCCCAGATTTTCCAACAGGAGCTACAATATTGGGAAATAGTGGTATAAAAAAAGCTTATGAAACCGGAAAAGGAATAATAACAAATCGCGCTAGTTGTGAAATAATTGAAAGTAAAAACGGAAAAGAAAGTATAATAGTCTCTGAAATTCCGTACCAAATTAATAAATCATCTTTAATCACTAAAATAGCTGAATTAGTTCGTGAAAAGGTAATTGATGGTATAACAGATTTGCGAGATGAAACGGATCTAAAAGGTATTCGTATTGTTATCGAGGTTAGAAAAGATGCAAATGCAAATGTAATTTTGAATAATTTATATAAATTTACTAATTTACAAACATCTTATGGAATAAATCTTTTAGCTTTAGTAGATGGGGAACCAAAATTATTAGGACTAAAAGGTATAATTGAAAAATATGTAGAACATCAAAAAACAATTATTGTTAGGAGAACAAAGTTTGATTTAGAAAAAGCTGAAAAAAGAGCTCATATATTAGAAGGATTATCAATTGCATTAGATAACATCGATGCTATTATCAAATTAATTAAAACTTCAAAAACAGATACTGAAGCAATTGAAAGATTGAAAAATGAATATAAATTAAGCCAATTACAATCTGAGGCTATACTTGAAATGAAACTAAGAAGATTGACTGGTATGGAAAAATCAAAAATAGAAGAAGAACTTAAAGAATTAATTGCTTTAATAGAAGAATTAAAAGAAATTCTTGCTAGTAATGAAAAAATACTTAATATTGTAAAAGAAGAATTAATAGAGATAAAAGATAAATATAATGATGAAAGAAGAACAGTTATTGATATAACATCTATTGAGCACATTGAGGATGAGTCATTAATACCTGTTGAAGATATTGTAATAACGTTTACCAATAAAGGTTATATAAAGAGAATTCCTAGTGAAACGTATCGTACTCAAAATCGTGGTGGTGTGGGTATAAAGGGTATGTCAACTAATGATGAAGATGTTGTAGAGCATATATTGCTAATGACTACACACGATCATATTTTGTTTTTTACAAACAAAGGAAAAGTTTATAGAATAAAAGGATATAGCATACCTTTATATAGTAGGCAATCAAAAGGATTACCAATTATTAATTTATTGCCTTTAGAATCTAATGAAAAAGTAACTGTTTTATTAAAGGCAAATGAAGAAGATAAAACTAATAATGCTGTATTTTGTACGCAAAGTGGTTTGGTAAAAAGAACAAAATTAGCCGAATTTGAAAATATTAGGGTTTCTGGTAAAATAGCCATTACTTTAAAAGATGATGACGAATTAATATCAGTTAAGAAAACGACTGGTGAAAATGAAATTATGATAGTTACTTCAGATGGGAGAATGATTAGATTCGACGAGAATGAAGTAAGATTAATGGGTAGAACAGCTAGTGGTGTTAAAGGTATTAATACAGAAAACAGTAAATGTATAGGATGTGAAATTGCTACTGATAATCAATTAGTTTTAATAGTTACTGAAAATGGTTATGGTAAAAAAACCGATATAGATGAATATAGGGTGACTCATCGCGGAACTAAAGGCGTAAAAGCATTAAATATAACCAAGAAAAATGGTAATATAATAGCATTTAAATTAGTTAAAGGATATGAAGACCTTATGATAATAACTGATTCAGGTATTGTTATAAAATTATCACTAGATCAAGTTTCAAAAATAGGAAGAGTAGCACAAGGAGTAAGATTGATTAACTTAAAAAACGATCAAAAAGTTAGTTCAATTGCAATAGCAGAACCTGAAGAAGAAATTCAAATAACAAAAGAAAATGAATAGAAACATTTTCTTTTATATTGAAAATATAGTGTTCCACGTGAAACATTCAAAACAAAACAATCACTATGTTCCACGTGAAACATCCAAAACAAAACAATCATCATGTTCCACGTGAAACATCCAAAACAAGATAATCACTATGTTCCACGTGAAACATCTAAAATAAAGTAAATACCAATGCCAGATAATAAATCTACTATTTTTAAAATTTTAAATAATTGATTTTTTATGTAGAATTTAGTATCATGAATATGACGCAACATACATAATCGAAATAGGTCAGGATTGGAAAATAGCAGCCTTAAGATTCTCTGTATGTGTGTGTCTTTTTTTATGAAGATTAAAAGGAGGTAGAAAATGGAATATAAATATATGAAATTAGCCCTTGAAGAAGCAAAAAAATCAATTTTAATTGATGATGTTCCAGTAGGAGCGGTTATTGTAAAAGATAATAAAGTAATAGCTAAAGCTTATAACAAAAAAGAATGTTCTAAAATAGCAACTGATCATGCGGAAATTTTAGCAATTAAAAAAGCTTGTAAAAAAATGAATACTTGGAGGTTAGAAGAATGTACAATTTATGTGACGTTGGAGCCATGTTTGATGTGTTATGGAGCAATTTTACAGGCTAGAATACCTAAAATTGTATATTCTACACCCTCACCTAAATATGGGTTCACTAATTATATAAATAAAACATTAAAAAACACTAATAAAATTGTAGTTGCTAGAGGAATTTATGAAGAAAAATCTCAAAAAATGTTAAAAGAATTTTTTGGAGATAAACGAAATTAACATTTAAATCCAATGTTAAAAATGTTATAATATAAGAGCGAGGTGAAATAATGTATCAATCGTTATATAGAAAATATAGACCTAAAACATTTGATGAAGTTGTTGGTCAAAAAGTAATAATTAAAATTTTGAAAAATGAAATTTCAAAAAATAAAATAACTCATGCATATTTATTTGCTGGTCCACGTGGTACAGGAAAAACAAGTGTTGCTAAAATTTTAGCAAAAACAATAAATTGTTATAATTTAAAGGATAATTTACCATGCGAAAAATGTGTTAATTGTACGCAAATAAATCAAAAACAAAGCATTGATATAGTTGAAATAGATGCAGCGTCTAATAACGGAGTTGACGAAATTAGAGAATTGAAAAGTAAAGTGTCTCTTGTACCCTCGATAGGCAAGTATAAAGTATATATAATAGATGAAGTACATATGTTGACAATTGGTGCTTTTAACGCTTTATTAAAAACATTAGAAGAACCTCCATCTCATATTGTTTTTATTTTAGCTACAACGGAACCTCATAAGATCCCTGAAACAATTTTATCAAGATGTCAAAAGTTTGATTTTAAGAAAATAGATGAAAATAGCATGGAAGAGAGATTAAAACACATATCTAAATTAGAAAAAATAAGTATTGAAAGCGAGGCTATTAAGGAAATTATAAGATTTTCAAATGGGGGAATGCGTGATGCTATAAGTTTGTTAGAACAGGCATGTGTTTATAGTGAATCATCTATAACAATTAATGATGTTCATGAGATAAATGGGACTTTACCACAATACCAATTAAAAGAATTGATTAATAATATTATAGATAAAAATTTAATTCAAATATTTAAGAAACTAGAAGAATATGATAAAAATGGTAAAAATCCGATAAAACTTGTAGAAGAAATAATTTTATTTTTAAAAAATGCTATTATATTGAAAAATGTTCCAGATTATTCTAATAAAAATATTTCCCGGGAAATATATATAGAATTAACAAGCAAATTAACAAGTAATGAAATTTTAGAAATGATTACAAAAATAAATAATTCAATCGTAGAAATGAAAAATTATAACAATCCTAAATTAGTATTTGAATTATTAATGATTTCGCTAATTGTAAACTCAAAAGAAAAAACCACAAAAATTCAGTCTAATAATGAAGTTAAAGATTCGATTCCATATATTAATGAAAGTTCTAAAGAGAAAGATATAGAATCTAATTCAATAAAAAACGTCAAAAATTCAATCCTAAAATTAGAAAAAGTAACAGACAATATAGAAAATAAAGAATTTTTAAAAAAATTGACTTATATAAGAGTAAATAATACTTTGGCAAAACCAAGTAGAGAAATATTAAATAAAATTAAGAAGAATACAGAGGAATTTAGAGACTATATATTAAATAAAAAATATGGAAAAATCGCATCTTTGTTAGTTGATGCAAAAATTCCAGCTGCTAATGAAACGAATATAATCTTTGTTTATTCTAGCAATAGTATGGTTAATATTTTCAATAATAATTTATTAAAAATTGAATCATTTATAAAAAAAATTTTAAAAAATGAATATAAAATTATTTCATTAAGTGATAAAGAATGGAGTGAACATCGAAAAGAGTATAAAAATAAAACAAAAAAATATATTTATATAGAGGAAGATAAGAGTATTGGTTTGTTTTTAAAACATCAATCGGAAATAAAAGAAAATGAAGATGAAATTCACAGCTTGTTTGGTGATATAATTGAATATGATAAATAGAAAGAGGAAATTAAAATGAATATACAAAAAATGATGAAAGAAGCTCAAAAAATACAAAAAGAGATGATGGCTGAACAAACTAAAATAGAAGAAACAATATATACATCAAAATCATCGATAGTAAATGTTGAAATGAAAGGCAATAAAGAGTTAATAAAAATTAAAATAATGGCTGAAGAAATACAAAAAGACGAAATAGAAATGATTGAAGATATGATTTTAGTTGCAATTAATGATGTTATTGGACAAATTAATAAAGAAACAGAAACAAAACTAGGTAAATATACCCAAGGGATGCCAGGAATTTTTTAATGAACTATCCAACAACTATAATGAATTTAATAGAGTGTTTTAAAAAACTTCCAGGAATTGGAGAAAAAACAGCTGAACGATTAGCACTCTCGACATTAAATTTAGATGATGAAATTATTAATTTGTTTTCTCAATCAATATTAGATGCAAAGTTAAAAATCAAAAGATGTGTTTTATGCAATAATTTTACCGAAAATGAAAAGTGTGATATTTGTTTATCCAAAAATAGAGATACTCAAATAATTTGTATTGTTCAGGAACCAAAAAATATTATTATGATGGAAAAATCAAATGTGTATAATGGACAATACCATGTTATAGATAAATTAATATCCCCTTTAGAAGGTGTAAATCCTTCAGATATAAACATTTCTACATTAGAGTCCAGAATCAAGGAAAACAATATTAAAGAAATAATGATTGTTTTAAAACAAAGCATTGAAGGGGAAACAACCACGTTGTATATAACTAAAATGTTAGAAAAAACAGGAGTTAAAATAACGAAAATTGCCCAAGGAGTGCCACACGGTGCGGATATGGATTATATTGATTATCTAACACTGGAAAAAGCTATTGAAGATCGTAAGGAAGTTTCATAAGTAAAAAATATCCTCATAAAATATAATAGGAGGATATTATGTTAAAAAAACTTTTATCATTAACTAAAAAAATAATATATAGTTCCTTTTTAATTTACGGGTATAACATATTAGCGTCACCATTAAATTTAATTATTCCAATAAATATTATAACAGTCGGATTGGTGATGATCTTTGGAATCCCAATTCTAATGTCTTTAATTATTATTTTTTTACTTATTTTTTAGGAGGTTAGATATGCTGAAAAAATATATGACTGAACAACCAGTAGCTTGCAGAATATTAGAAAATTCTATTAATAATAAAAACATTTCTCATGCATATCTATTTGTTTCTAATCAATATTCCAAAACAATGGATTTGGTTAAGGACTTTGCTAAAAAAATAATAACAAGTGAAATTAAATCAAAAATCGAAAAAGAGGATATTATAAATAAAATTAATAATGGATTATATCATGACTTAAAAATAATTGATACAGATGGATTGTGGATAAAAAAAGAGGAAATTGAAAATCTTCAAATAGAATTCAGTAATAAATCAATTACAGGTAATAAAAGAATATATATAATAAATAATGCGCATAAATTAAATATTTCCTCTTCAAATTCTATTTTGAAATTTTTAGAGGAACCAGAAGAAAAGATAATAGCAATATTAATAACTGATAATAAATATCAATTATTAGAAACTATTATATCTAGATGCGTAAATATCAACTTAACAAAGGGAAAAATAACAGAAAACGACCAAAAAATATCAACAAAAATAAGAATTGCTAATAACCTTTTTAATAATGAAAAAGAAAAAGAAAAATTTTTAGATGATACTGAAACAGATATTTTGATAACTAACGTTATTGACTTCCTAATATTCTACGAAAATAATACCATAAATTCTATTTTATACTTAAATAAAATATGGCATGATAAAATTAAAGATAAAAGCCAACTTGGAATATCTTTTGATTTAATGATAATGTTTTACACAGATCTTTTAAATAATTGTGTTAATCAGCCAATTGAAATATTTAATGACTATTTAGACGAAATAAAACTAATGTGTGAGTTAAACACATTTCAGCAAATTTGTAAAAAAATTGCTGTTATAATAGAAATGAAAGGTAAAATTAAGTATAATGTTAATAGTAAATTACTAATGGACAAGCTTATAATAAAATTAGGAGATGAAAAAAATGATTGAAGTTGTAGGAGTTACATTAAAAGAAGGTGGAAAAGTATATTATTTTTCACCAAATAACCTTCAATTGAAAAGAAACCTAACGGTAATTGTGAATACTGATAGAGGACTACAATTTGGCTACTTAGATACTGATGTTATAGAAATTGAAGAGTCAAAAATTTCAACACCTTTAAATATAGTGGTTAGAATAGCAACAAAAGCGGATTATTTGAAACACCAAAAAAATATGGCAGACGCGCATGATGCAATAAATATTTGTAAAGAATTAATTAAAGAGAATAATCTTAAAATGAAAATTATAAGTGCTAATTTTACTTTCGATAGAAGTCAACTTCAATTTTATTTTTTATCTGATACACGTGTAGATTTTAGAAATTTAGTTAAGAATTTAGCTTCGATTTATAAAACAAGAATAGAATTAAGACAAATTGGTGTTAGAGATAAGGCTAAAGAAACTGGTGGTTTAGGCCAATGTGGACGTCCATTATGTTGTAAAAATTTTCTAACCAATTTAGATAATGTAACAATTAACATGGCTAAAAACCAAAATTTATCATTAAATCCAAGTAAAATTAACGGTTCTTGTGGAAGACTTTTGTGTTGTTTAAAATTTGAAGATGAGAATTATGAAAAATGCCGTAAGTGTCTTCCTAAGGTTGGCTCAAAAGTTAAAACGGAAAAAGGAATAGGTGTAGTAACTTCAATAGATATTTTAAATGGTAAATATAAAGTAAATATTACAGATGATGGCATAATTGAAATGGAATTAAACAAACATGGAAGTTGTTAATTATTTATTAGGTTATAATAATTTAAAAATATATCAAAATTCAAATATGTTTAATTTTTCTTTGGATTCTGTGCTGTTACCTAATTTTGTTACAATCAATTCAAAAATAAAACAAGTATTAGATATTGGTTGTGGAAATGCCCCAATATCTTTAATATTAACAACAAAAACTAAAGCTCATATAACTGGTGTTGAAATTCAAGAAAAAGTTTATAAATTAGCGCAAAAGTCAGTTGAAATTAACAATTTAAATCATCAAATAACATTAATAAATGATGATATAAATAATTTGGTTGATAAATGGGAAAGTGATTTTTTTGATATAATTGTATGTAATCCACCTTTTTTTAAAGTAAATAATAAATCAAGATTAAATGAAAGTGATTATAAAACAATTGCGCGTCATGAAATCACTTTAAATGTTGAAAAACTAATGGAAATTAGTCGTAAATTATTAAAAAATAATGGTGTAGTTGCAATTGTGCATCGTCCTGAAAGAATGATTGAAATAATTCAAGTTATGCGAAAGAATAATATAGAACCCAAAAAAATTCAATTGGTTTACCCAAAAATTGGAGAAACTGCTAATATTATATTAATTGAAGGTCGAAAAAATGGCAATGAGGGATTAACAATATTACCTCCGATAATTACTCATAATAAAAATGGAAAATATACTGAAATTATAAAAAATTTTTTTGAATAAAGGGTGTGGTGCGAATGTCACAAAAAAGTTATAATGATACAGCTTCTCTATACTTGATACCTACTCCAATTGGTAACTTAGATGATATTACCTTAAGAACTATAAAAATTTTAGAAAGTGTTAACGTTATTTTCGCTGAAGACACTAGAGTTACTGGTAATTTATTGAAACATTTGAATATTAAAAAAAAATTAATATCAAATCATAATTTTAATGAAACAAAAAATAATGATAAATTACTAAATTATTTACAAAAAGGATATAATGTTGGTTTAGTTTCTGATAGAGGAACACCCGTTATTAGTGATCCGGGATATGAA
>JAQVMY010000103.1 GCA_028703405.1 Bacilli bacterium | reverse complement strand
TATAAATGCTAACATAAGAATACCCAAAAGTGTGCAGTTAAGAGTACCCACTTTTACTCACACTAAGGTATTCTTTTTTGATAATATTAATATCAAGGAAGTGATTAATAATGACAGGAATAATAATAAATAAAGTAACCTGTTTAGAAGATTTACTATTATTTAGTAGAGCATATAAGGAAGGAAAAATTAAAGTGAATGTATCAAAAATAGCAAGACATTTAAAACATGATAGAAAAACAATAAGAAAATATTTGAAAGGAAATATTCCTAAAAAAACAAGAAACAGAATATCATACTTAGATGAACATCGGGATTATATAGTAAAAGTTTTAAAAAATGAATATCAGAGTTTCGACTATATAGATCATCTCTTTAAATACTTAAGACGAGAAAAAGGAATTGAATGCTCTAGAAGTACATTTAATAGGTTTATAAGGAAGGATGATGAATTAAACAGTATGTTTAAAGAAAAAAAAGATAATAGTTTTACAGAACGATTTGAAACCGCTCCTGGAGCACAAGCACAATTTGATATGAAAGAAAAAATGAAACTGATAGATATTAAAGGAAATATTACTTCTATAAACATTCCTACTCTTACATTATCTTGGTCAAGACATAATTCACGTAAATTAGTTTTAAATACTTTAACTGATAACTTACTATCATTTCTAGCAATTTCCTTTGAGGAAATCGGAGGTGTTCCAAAAGAGTTGGTTATCGATAATTTAAAACAATTTGTAGAAACTCCTAGAAGAAATGGAAACCAGCTGTATTAACAGTTAAGTTTGCAGAGTTTTGCAAAGATTATGGAATAATACCAAAACCCTGCATACCAGCTAGACCTAAAACAAAAGGAAAAACAGAGACACAAAATAAAATAGTGAATCAATTAAAAAATTATAATGGGAAATATTTAGATATATATGATATGCATGAAAAACTAGAAATCATTAATAATGAAGATAATTTAGATATTTCTCAAGCTACTAAATTTCCAAGAAACTTTTTATTAGAAAAAGAAAAAGATGACTTAATGCCTCTTCCTAGAAAAGAAATAAGACAAAAATATCACCTTACATTAAATGAAGTTGCAGTCTCAAATGAATCGCTAGTTTCTTACAAGTCTAATAAATATTCTGTTCCTAAGAAATTTATAGGTTTAAAAGTAGGATTAGCAGTTCAAAGAGATAAACTTCTTATATATTATAACAATAAAATCATAACGATACATCAAATAAGTAACAATTTATTAAATATTAAAGATGAACATAATTTGAAATATGATTATAAGAAGGAAATAAAACTTGATGAAGAGGTAATATTAAATGAAATGAGGAACATAGATTATGATTAATGAAATACTAGAACAATTAACTTATTTGAAATTAAAATCTGCTTATACATATTTAAAAGAACTACATATATACGATGCGATTAGTAATACTGAGTTAAAAGGTATTCATAAAATTTTAGAAAAAGAAGTTATAGCCAAAGAAGAAAACAATAAATTATATAATGTTAAAGTAGCAGGATTTCCATTTTTAAAAACGATAGATGATTACGATTTTTCTTTCCAACCATCTGTAAAAGAAGAAAAAGTGAAATCTATTATAGAATCAAATTTTTATGAAGACGGAACCAATGTAATTTTAATTGGTAATCCAGGAGTTGGTAAAACACATTTAGCTATAGCCATAGCATACTCCGTTGCAATAAAAAGAAATAGTGTATATTTTATTAAATTTAATAAACTAATAACTACTTTGAAAAATGCTTATAATGAAGGAACAATAGATAAAAGAGTGAAAAACTTTTTCAAATATAAATTACTAATAATAGATGAGGTTGGTTTTAGTGAAATATCTCCCCTAGAAGCAAAATTATTCTTTCAATTAATCGATCTCAGATACTCCAAAAGATCGACCATAATAACATCCAATATGACATTTGAAAAATGGCCACAAATATTAGGAAACGATGAAATGATAACCAAAGCAGTTTTAGATAGACTACTTCACCACTCATACTTATTCAATATATCTGGACCATCTTATAGAATAAAAGATAAAATTAAATTAAACAGAACTGAGGAATCTTAAGTGCACAAAAGTGGGGAATCTTAAGTTGACATTTATAAATAATACTACTGTCTAATTAATCAGTGTCAATAACTTTTGATTATGTCCTATAAAAAACAATATATTAACTTGTGAAAATGTCCTATTCACAAGTTAATTGCTAAATATTTATAATTTATTCCAATTTCCTTTTGATTAATAAATTTTGTTTGTTTAATCTATATCGTTTAAATTATTACTTTTTAAAAAACATAAAAGTAATAATTAAACTCCATTAAGGTAACAAACAAAATTTATTAATCAAAAGTTTTCTCGGCATAAAATATAAATAGCATTATGATGTTTAGTATCGGTTCAGATTCTTTGTCATTATAAGAAATCATTTCTGTAGCTATATTTTTAATTTTTAAGCTATCTAAATTTAAATAAATTAGCAAGTCAACAATCCAGATGACTTTAATTATACCAATCTTATGACTAAATAATATATTAACTTTAACATTTGGCATGATTTTGTTATCAATTATTTGAAATCGATTATTTTGAATGGTAAAAGTCCTTGCTTATCAATTACTCTAGTTTATTGACTAACTAATAAAAGATTTAAATTAACGTGTTTTGGGATAGGCATAAATGATGTGTCTGAATTTGCTGGTAAAACTGCAAATTTTTTATTGTATTTTCTATATATTTGATTAAGAATTTGTTGGCTTGCTCAATAGTTTTAATCTTCACTATAATTTTTCTGATTTGTCTATCGGTAATATTTAATAATTAAGCTGCTTCTTTTTGAGACCTTCTAATGAGGTAATATTATAAACTAATTTAGAACATAATCATATACTAATTATAATAGGACATTATCAAATTAATTACACAGTCTAATTAATCTGTTTACTTTTTAAGTTTTACATTATATAATAAGGTCTATCTTAAAAGGAGCAGTATCTATGAAACTAAGTGATAGAGCTTTAACATTTGCTATCAAGGCTCATGAAGGAGCTAGTAGAAAAGATGAAACGGATAAACCTTTTATAATACATCCAATGATTACAGGAGAAA
>JAQVMY010000025.1 GCA_028703405.1 Bacilli bacterium | reverse complement strand
AAAAAGTCTACACTATTAAAGGTGTAGACTTTTATTGTATAATTATTTAATTTTGATGCTTGCTTCGAGCAGTCCTAAAAATAGGGGATGAGGTTTAATAGGTCTACTTTTAAATTCTGGTCTAAATTGGCAAGCAATGAAGTAGGGGTGATTAGATAATTCGATTATTTCGGCTAAATTAGTTTTATTATCATAACCAGATATTACCATTTTGTTTTTTTCTAAAATTTCGATGTCTTTTAAGTTTAATTCATATTCATGACGATGTCTCTCTAAAGCGCTATTTTCTTTATATAAAGAGTGAGCCAATGTGTTATTTTTTATTAGGCATTTGTAATTACCAATTCGCCGATTATTACTAAGTCCACAATTATTTTTAATGTCACTCATAAGATCGATAATTGGATTTTTAGAAAGTTCATTAATTTCTTTAGATGTTGCGTTTTCTAAATTACAAACATTTTTTGCAAATTCGATAATAGCCATTTGGAATCCTAACTCAATCCCTAAAAAAGGAATTTTATTGACTCTAGCATATTTAATAACTTCAATAATTTTAGGCTCGGCAGGACCATAAGGAACAACAATACCTTTAATATTTTTAAATAATGCTTTAATTTTAGTTATATCTTTTAAATCCTTAGTATCAATCCAATTAATATTTACTTTTGTTCCAAGTTGGTAACCAGCATGTTTTAGGGCCTCATTTACTGATAAATATGCATCTCTTAGTTCAACATATTTACCAACTACTGCAATATCAATTTCTTTATCTAATGATTCAACTTTATTTATTAAATCATTCCATTTTGTTAAATCAATTTTAGGGCGCGCTAAATCGAATTGTTGTAATATTAATTCATCTATTTTTTGGTTATAAAAATTCAAAGGAATTTGATATACATTTTGAACATCTATAGCATTTAAAACATGACTACTAGGAATACTACAAAACAGTGAAATCTTGCTTTTTAAGTCATCATTAAGAGTGATTGGAGTTCGACAAATAATAATGTCTGGTTGAATACCTAAGCCCCTTAATTCCATTACACTGTGCTGAGTGGGTTTAGTTTTTAATTCACCAGAACCATATATTTGTGGAATGAGGGTTGTGTGAACAAAAAGAGTTGCGCCTTTCCCTAACTCATTTCTAATTTGCCTTAACGACTCTAATACTGCTTGAGACTCAATATCACCAATTGTTCCTCCAATTTCAGTAATAACAATATCCGCATTTGATGAAGTCGAAGCTTCATAAATTCTTCTTTTAATTTCATTAGTAATATGTGGTACGATTTGAACAGTCCCACCACCATAAACACCTTGACGTTCATTTTCAATAACGGTTGAAAAAATCTTTCCAGTACTCATACTAGATGAATAATTCAATTCTTCATCTATATATCTTTCATAATGTCCAAGATCTAGGTCAGTCTCACTACCATCAGCAGTAACAAAAACTTCTCCATGTTGTAAAGGTGACATCATTCCTGGATCAACATTAATATAAGGATCAAATTTTTGCATAAAAACTTTATATCCTCTCGATTTCAATAAAAGGGCGATTGATGATGCTGTAATACCTTTACCAATACCAGATACTACACCACCAGTAACAAAAACATACTTAGTCATAAACTTATACCTCCCAAATAAAAAAAGCCTCGGAGAGAACTCTAGGCTCTTTATAATTATAACATGAGTTTATAAAAATAAAAAGTTAAAACTAAAAATTTATTATATAATTGTAATTGTGGTATAATAAAAATGTTACATTTATTAATGAGGTGTATTATGAATAAAGTGAAATTAAGTAGTAAAATGTTTTCTCAATTAAAAAAATTAAATGTTAAGTCACTAAATATTGAAAGTGATTTATATATTGTTGAAAATGATTATCTGATTAAACAATTTATTGATGATGATGTAGACTTTTTAAAAGAAAAAGAACAGAAAATAGAATTGCTAATGAATAAAGAAATAGAGGGCACTATTCCAGTTTTATCAAAAGTTATTACTGATGGTAAGTTTTCTGGTTATATTATGCCTTATATTAAAAATTCAGTTGAATTAAAAGAAATTAATAATAATTATATAAATAAAGAAAATTTAATTAACATAATGATTAAACTTAGCAAAACTTTAGAAGAAATGCATAAAAACAGAATAATTTATGGTGATATTAGTGATTCTAATATTATTATTAACGATAAACTAACACCTTATTATGCTGATATGGATGGGGCTATTATCGAAGGCATTGGCCAAAGCAATATTCCTAAATTACTATTTGGTAATAAATTTATTGATGATATGACACCAACTATGGAGTTAGATATTTTCCTTTTAAATGTTTTGTTTGTTAACCTACTTAGTAAACAAAATGTATCACAAATGTCAAAAGAGGAATTATTAAATGTTATTAACAAGTTAGATGTGACAAACGATTTAAAAGAATATTTTTCTTTAATACCTAATGGTATCTATAATAATTATGCAACTAATTTATTAAAAAATGAACTTAATAATAAATATACACGATAGAGGTGAGATAATGGATAAAATAATTATTAGGGGAGCTCGAGAAAATAATTTAAAAAATATTGATATTGATCTTCCAAAAAATAAATTAATCGTTGTAACTGGAGTCAGTGGTAGTGGTAAAAGTAGTTTAGCTTTTGACACTATTTATGCCGAAGGTCAAAGACGATATGTAGAAAGTTTAAGTGCGTATGCTCGTCAGTTTTTAGGAGGTAGCGAGAAACCTGATGTAGATAGTATTGATGGATTAAGTCCTTCAATTAGTATTGATCAAAAAACAACAAATAAAAACCCAAGAAGTACCGTTGGAACGGTGACTGAAATATATGATTATTTAAGACTTTTATATGCTAGAATTGGTGTTCCATATTGTGCGGAACATAAGATTCCTATTAGTAGTCAAAGTATTGAAGAAATGGTTATTCAAATAATGAATTTAGAGAAAAATACTAAGTTAAGAGTATTAAGTCCAGTAGTGCATGGTGAAAAAGGAATGCACAAGGAAACTTTTGAAAAAATTAAGAAAGATGGTTTTTTTAGAGTTCGAGTTGATGGTGTTGAGTATGAATTAGAAGTTATTCCGGAGTTGGAAAAGAATCAAAAACATAATATAGATATTATTGTAGACCGTTTAATTATGAGGGAGGATATTCGGAGCAGATTATACGAAAGTATTGAGACGGCTGTTAATTTAGCGGCAGGAAAAGTAGTTATTGATGTAATTGGTGGAGAAGAGATTGTAATGAGTGAGAAATATGCTTGTCCTCATTGTGACTTTTCATTACCAGAACTAGAACCTCGTATGTTTTCGTTTAATGCTCCATTCGGGGCTTGTCATGATTGTAAGGGGCTTGGAATTAAACTGGAAATAGACCCTGACTTACTTGTTCCAAATAAAGATATAAGTATTAATGAAGGTGCTATATTACCACTTAATCATATTGATGATAATATTTACTTTACTAATTTAGTGACCACCTGTAATCATTATAATATTGATATAAATAAATCATTTAAGAAATTAAAAAAAGAAGAGGTTGACATTGTTTTTTATGGTTCAAAAGAAAAAATAGAATTTACTTATGTTTCTAAAAATGGAAATATTAGAAAGGCTAAAGATTATTACGAAGGGGTTATTGTTAACTTACAAAGAAGATATATGGAAACCAAAAGTAACTGGATTCGAGAATGGATTGAACAATACATGACTGAACTTACTTGTCCGACTTGCCATGGTGCTAGGTTAAATGATTCTGTCTTATCAGTACTAGTAGGAAAGAAAAATATTTATGAATTGACCAAATTAAGCATTGGTGAAATAGATGATTTTTTTGCTAAATTAAAATTAACAAAAGAACAGACTGAAATATCTAAAACAATTATTAAAGAAATTTCTTCTAGAATAGCATTTTTAGTTAATGTTGGTCTAGATTATTTAACCTTGGCTAGAAATGCTGGAACTTTAAGTGGTGGTGAAGCTCAACGTATTAGACTCGCTACTCAAATTGGATCGCAATTAACTGGTGTTTTATATGTATTGGATGAACCTAGTATCGGACTCCATCAGCGTGATAATCAAAAATTAATTGATTCTTTAAAAAAGATGCGTGATTTAGGTAATACATTAATTGTAGTTGAACACGATACAGATACAATGTTAGCCAGTGATTATTTGGTTGATATTGGTCCTGGGGCTGGTCTTCACGGTGGAGAAGTTGTTGTTGCAGGTATTCCATCAGATGTTATTAATAATGATTTAAGTATTACGGGCCGTTATTTAAGTGGAAAAGAAAAAATTACAATCCCTAAAACTAGACGTCCTGGAAATGGATTATATTTAGAGGTTAAGGGTGCTAAGGAGAATAATTTAAAAAATATAAATGTCAAGTTTCCACTAGGTACATTTATTTGTGTAACTGGGGTTAGTGGTAGTGGTAAAAGTAGTTTGGTTAATGAAATTTTATATAAGGCAGTTGCCTCAACTATTTATCGTTCAAAGGCAAAACCAGGTCAGTTTAAAATTATTAAAGGAATTGAGCATATTGATAAAGTGGTTGATATATCCCAAGCACCAATTGGAAGAACTCCTAGAAGCAATCCAGCAACTTATACAACGCTTTTTGATGATATTCGTGATATTTATACAATGACTAAAGAATCAAAAATTAGAGGCTACGCTAAAGGTCGTTTTTCATTTAATGTTAAAGGTGGAAGATGTGAGGCATGCCTTGGTGATGGTGTTAAGAAAATCGAAATGCATTTTCTACCAGATGTTTATGTTCCCTGTGAAGTGTGTAAAGGAACAAGATATAACAATGAAACTTTAGAAATAAAATATAAAAATAAAAACATTCATGATGTTTTAAGTATGCGAGTCGAAGAAGCTTATAACTTTTTTGAAAATGTTCCTAAGGCCCATACTAAATTAAGTATGCTTATGGATGTTGGTCTATCTTACATTAAACTAGGTCAAAGTGCACCCACTTTAAGTGGCGGAGAAGCAGCTCGTATTAAACTTGCTAAGGAATTGCAAAAAAAGCCAACTGGTAAATCATTATTTATTTTAGATGAACCAACTACTGGATTACATAGTGATGATATTAAAAAATTACTAGTTATTTTAAATCGTATCGTTCAAAATGGAGATACAGTTATAGTAATTGAACATAACTTAGATGTAATTAAGACCGCTGATTATATTATTGACCTTGGACCAGAAGGTGGGGATAAAGGTGGAAATGTTGTTGCAACTGGAACTCCAGAGGAGTTGTCTAAAATTAAAGAAAGTTATACTGGTCAGTTTTTAAAGACTGTATTAAAAAAAGAAGATTATGAAAAATAAGAATGTGTTTTAACATATTCTTTTTGTTTTTAAAAATATGGTATACTATATATATGGAAGGATGATAAAAATGACACCACATATTGAAGCTAAATTAGAAGATATTGCTAAAACAGTAATTATGCCAGGAGATCCATTAAGGGCAAAGTTTATTGCTGAAACTTATTTAACAGATTATAAATTAATAAATCAAGTAAGAGGAATGTTAGGATATACTGGGTATTATAAAAATAAACAATTAACAGTTATGGCATCTGGAATGGGGATTCCTAGTATGGGAATTTATTCTTATGAATTATTTAAATTTTATGATGTTGATACAATCATCAGGGTCGGATCATGTGGGGCTTATACTAATAAATTAAATTTATACGATTTAGTTTTAGTAGACAAGAGTTTTTCTGATTCAAATTATGCTTATACTCAAAATGAATATAATAAAGATGAAATAGAGTCTTCAAAAAAAATAAATAATCAAATTATTAAAGTTGCCAAAGAAAAGAATATAAAAATTAATGTTGGCACAATTCATTGTAGTGAAGTATTTTACCGAGATAATAATCCATTTGAAGAATTATATAAAAACAAGAAATGTTTAGGAGTTGAAATGGAAACATTCGCGCTATTTCATAATGCTAATATTTTCAATAAAAATGCTGCATGTATATTAACAGTATCTGATAGTTTAGTAACCAAAGAGGCTACTACTAGTTTGGAACGACAAAGAGCTTTCACAGAAATGATTGAACTAGCACTTAACTCAATATTATAAAATAACTAAATTAACATATACTATGGAAGAGGTGACTTATGAAATATACTAAACACGAAGTTGGACCTTACAACATTCATGTAATTAAAACTGATAAATTTAAAACAGTGACTATGAGAATTAATTTCAAAAGAAAAGCGGTAAAAGAAGAATTAACTCACCGAAACTTATTGAGTAGGATTTTAGTGGAATCTTCAAATAAATATCCAAATCAAAGATTGTTAGCAATAGCGACTGAAGATTTGTATAATCAAAAAATTTCAACTAGTTCTATATTATCAGGCTTTTATAGTGTAATTTCATTTTCTACACAATTTCTTAATGAAAAATACACAGAGGAGGGAATGCTTGAACATTCAATCTCTTTTATTACTGATATTATATTAGATCCAGATTTAGAAGATGGTAAATTTAGGGGAGATAAATTACAAAATGTTAAAAATAAATTAGTCGAAGCAATTAAAGAAAGTGAAAAAAGCCCTAGTTCATATGCTTATCATCAATTGTTAGAAACAATGGGGGATAACGCTGTTTATTCTTGGAGAAGTAGTGGAAACATTGAAGATGTTGACTCAGTTAATCCTAAAAGTCTAACTGATTATTACAAACAAGTAATTCATAGTGATATTATTGATATTTTTATTATTGGTGATGTTGATAAAAATTTAATTAAAAGATTATTAAGTGAAAAATTTCTTATTAATACAATAAAAAAACCAGGAGATACTCATTTCTATGAACATGATAAATTTAGAAAACGCGTTAAAAAATTAAGTGAAAGTTATGATTCAAAACAAAGTCAATTAGTAATTGGTTCAAAGATTTCACATTTAACTGATTTTGAAAGAAAATATATTTGGTTTCTGTATAACTTTATTTTAGGTGGAGGGACTGATTCAAGACTATTTAAAACAGTTCGTGAAAAACATTCGTTGTGTTATAACATTTCTTCTAGGATAAAAATACTTTCTAATGTGTTAATTATAACGGCTGGTATTGATAAAGGGAACAGTGCAAAAACACAAAGATTAATTAGAAAAGAAATGTTAAACATTACAAAAGGATTAATAGAGGATAATGAAATAGAAAAAGCCAAAGTAAATTACATAAATTCATTAAATGAAATTACTGACTCTCCGCTTAGTATAATGAATCATTATATAGAAAAAGAATATTTCGGTAGTGATGATATAGAAACACAAATTAAAAACATAAATAACATTAATAAACAGATGATAGTAGATTTTGCTAAAAAAGTTCATCCTGACACAATATTTTTACTAGAAGGGGGCGAATAAGATGAAACCGATACCACTTAACAAATTAGATTTAGACTTATATCAAGAAAAACTTGATAACGGATTAGAAGTGTATATTATTCCTAAAGAAAATGTAAATAATGTATATATTACTTTTTCAACAAGATTTGGTTCGAAGCATTATGAATTTGTCCCAATTAATAAAGATAAAACGATTAAAGTTCCTCCTGGTGTCGCTCATTTTCTAGAACATAAATTATTTGAACAAAAAAACGGGGTAGAACCATTTACCTTTTTTGTTGAGAGAGGTGCTGATGTAAATGCTAATACTTCTAATCATAAAACAACTTATTTAATTTCTGCTCAAACCAACATTGAAGAAAATCTTGAGTTTTTATTAGATTTTGTTCAAGAACCATATTTTACTGATGCTAATGTTAAAAAAGAAAAAGGTATAATTGAACAAGAAATTAAAATGTATCAAGATTATCCATTTATGGTTTTATATGAAAAAAGTTTAGAAAACACTATTGCTAAACATCCAATACGCATTCCTATAATTGGAATAATTGAAAGTATTAATAAAATAACAAAAGAGGATTTATATACTTGTTATGATACCTTTTACCATCCTAGTAATATGTTTTTAGTAATTACTGGTAATGTAAAACCAGAATTAATTATGGAGGTAATTAAAAAGAATCAAATAAAAAAACAATTTCCTGAAAAAATTAATCAAATTAAAATAAAAAAATATAATGAACCAGATAAAGTAGTAAAAGAAAAAGAAGAAATTTCTATGAATGTCGCGCTGTCTAAAATATCAAATAACTATAAGTTTAATATTTCTAATATTAAAGATATTCCAAGAAGAGATATTATTGATTATATATTATTATATTTTGAAATCAAAATTGGCAATACTTCTGTATTTAATGATACATTAAAACAAGAGGGAATAATTAATAATGATTTAGAATATACTTTAGTTGATCTTGATACTCATATTATAATTATGGTTATTGCTGATACTGAACAACCACAAAAATTAATTGAAACAATTAGAAAAGAAATTAATAATTTTGATATAAAAGAAGAAGATTTTGAACGAAAGAAAAAAAACATTATTAGTTCATACATCTATATGAGTGATAATATTTACAGAATCAATAATAAAATAATGGCTAACATTATAAATGAAGGTAAAGTATTAACAGATGATTACAATGAAGTTAAAAAATTTAATTTTGAAACATTAAAAAAATTTATAGAGAATACTAGTTTTGAAAATAATAATTATGTTATCATTAATCCTAATAGTTAATAACAACATCAACCGCACCTATAATATTATTTATTTAAATAAAGGTAGTGATTGTGTTGTATCTAAAAATTAACTTGCAATTATTATTCAATTATGTTAAATTATTAAGTAGTTGGTATTAAGGAGGAAAAACATGGAATTAGTATTAATCATCGTTAGCTTGCTATTAATTGCTATTGTCCTTTTACAGAGTGGAAAAGCTGAAGGGGCATCAAATGTAATTTCAGGTGGTAACGATAGTTTATTTGCAAATAGAAAAGAACGTGGTTCAGAATTATTTATTAGTAGATTAACATTGGGGCTAGGAGTGGCTTTCTTTGTAATTTGTTTAGTTATGGGGTTTTAAAAACAGTTGAAAATTCAACTGTTTTTATTAATCATATAATTCATTTTTTAGTTTTTCAATATTTTCATTCATTAAAGAAATATAATCTAAATTATTAGATCTTTCATTTTCTGTTAAATTAGTTATTGAATGTATAACTTCAACTTCAACTTCAGTTTCATCAATTAATTTTTGAATAGTATCATTAATTTCCTCATGTTGCATTAAGAAAATATAGTTAACAATTTCATCTTTAATTAATTGTTTAACATCAGCAATTGTTTTATCGGTTAATTGTTCAGTTTCTTCTAAAGAAATAACATTAAAATTATATTTCTCTAAAAATTTAAAAACATTATTAGAAACTACAATAACATTATTAGTAGCATTTTCAGGTAATTGTTTTAAGTTAGCATCTAGGTTAGATACTTCTATATAAAGTTTTTCATAATTTTCATCAATTTCGTTTTTTAGATAATGGTTATTAATGTAGTCTTTAAACCCCATTCTTATATTTTGGGTCATCATTAAAAAGTTGGAAGGATTTAACCATAATTCTTCAACTCCATAGTCATAAGTCATAGTTAACGAAGAATCAATAATTTTAATATGTTTATTATGATTAAACATTGGAATAACATAATCTTTTTCTTCACTTAAAGCATTAAAAACAAATAAACTACTTTTACTATAATCCTTAATTTGTTTGTCTGTTAAATGATAATTATCAACAATAATACCATCAGGATAAATACTGTGGATATTACTGTGTTCTTTATAAAGACGATTAGTAATATATTCGATTGGATAGACAGTTGTGTAAATATCAATTCCTTCTAAACTATCTCTTTTAAAACAAGCTGATATAGATAATAAGATAATAGATATAAGAATGATTTTACATAATTTTTTCATAATTTTTCTCCTTTTTAATAACTGGATCATAACCTGATGTACCCCATGGATTGCACTTAGCAATCCTTTTAAATGTTAAATAACTTCCTTTAATACTACCATATTCATTAATGGCATCAATTCCATAATTAGAACAAGTTGGTATATGTCGACAACTATTATGAAAATTACCAGGAATTTTTTGATAACCTCTAATTAATTTTATTAAAAGATATTTCATCTTTATCACCAATAACATTATACTAAAAAATATCTAAAAAGTAAATTTAAGATAACCATCTTATTACAATTGCATAAAAATATAATAAATCATTTGTATATTTATACGTAAGTGTTATAATATATGTGAAATAAAGTTGTAGTAAGAAGGAGGATAGAGTGGAAATTTTAAATGAATTAGGTATTATTACCAAAAATACCAAACTATATGAGAGAGCTTTGACACACTCATCTTATGCTAATGAAGAAAATATCGAAAGTTATGAACGATTAGAATATTTAGGTGATGCGGTATTTGAATTGATTATTAGTGAATATTTATATAAAAATTGTCATAAAAATGAAGGGATAATGACTAAGTTAAGAGCCCATTATGTTTGTGAGAATGCGTTATATAACTATTCATTAAAACTTAATTTAAATCAATATATTAAATTAGGACGAGGCGAAGAAGAAAACGGTGGTAAGTTTAGAAAAGCCACTGTTGCTGATGTTTTTGAATCCTTTTTGGGAGCCTTATATCTTGATAAAGGTTTAGTTGAGACAAAAAAGTTTGTTTTTAAATATGTTATACCAATAATTGAAGCGGAGCCGATTGATTTAATTGGTGACTATAAATCATCATTACAGGAACTAGTTCAAACTGATAAACGTAGCTTAGAATATGTAATTATTAATGAGAAAGGACCTGCTCATAAAAAAACGTTTACAGTAGTGGTTAAAATTGATGATATTATTTACGGTGAAGGAGTAGCCACTTCAAAAAAGGAAGCAGAACAATTAGCGGCCCAAGATGCTTTGGATAAAATTGCTAATTAAAACCAAACTAAATTATTGACAAAACTGTATTTTTACTATATATTATTATTAGTTATATATCAATGTGATGATGGGGTGGAATCCCGGAGCAATATAAAAAAAGCTGATTCTTTTAGAATAAGTAAGGTGGAACCGCGGGAAAACTCGTCCTTACAATATTCTGAAAGTTTTTTTGTATAGAAGGAGAGCAACATGAATGTATTAATTATCTCATCTGTCAATAATAATATAGATGGGTATTATAAAAAAAGGCTAAAAAAATATCTAATTTTCTAGCTTCAAAAAACTGTGATTTAGTATTTGGTGGATGTTTATTATCAATGATAGGGGTTTGTTATCAAACATTTGAAAATATATTTAATAAATTAAAGGAGAGTGTAATAATATGAAAGATGTTACAATGGAAAAAATAATTAATTTAAGTAAGCAATACGGTTTTATATTTCAAGGAAGTGAAATATATGGTGGTTTGGCTAATACTTGGGATTATGGACCACTTGGTAATGAATTAAAAAGGAATGTTAAAAATGCTTGGTTTAAAAAGTTTATTCAAGAAAATATTTATAATGTTGGTATGGATGCCGCTATTCTTATGAATCCTCGTGTTTGGGAAGCGAGTGGACATATTAATAATTTTAATGATCCATTAATTGATTGTAAAGAATGTAAATCAAGATTTCGTGCGGATAAAATCATTGAAGAATATTCTAATGGTGAAGTTCAAGCAGATGGTTGGACAAATGAAAAAATGTATGATTATATTATTGAAAACAAAATTAAATGTCCAAAATGTAAATCATTAAATTATACTAATATTAGAAAATTTAATATGATGTTTAAAACTCATCAAGGGGTTACTGAAGATAGTGTTAATGCAATTTATTTAAGACCCGAAACAGCCCAAGGTATTTTTGTTAATTTTTTAAATATTCAAAGAAGTATGAGATTGAAAATTCCTTTTGGTATTGGTCAAATAGGTAAGAGTTTTCGTAATGAAATTACTCCTGGTAATTTCACCTTTAGAACTCGTGAATTTGAGCAAATGGAATTACAATTTTTCTGTAAACCGGGTACTGAAATGGAATGGTTTAAATATTGGAAAGATTATTGCTATAAATGGCTTACTGATTTAGGAATAAGTGAAGAAAATTTAAGACTTCGTGATCATAAGAAAGATGAATTAAGTCACTATAGTAATGCAACTACGGATTTTGAATATAAGTTCCCGTTTGGATGGGGAGAACTTTGGGGGGTAGCATCAAGAACTGATTATGACTTAACCCAACATCAAAATTATTCAAAACAAAGTATGGAATATTTAGATCCAGTAACCAATGAAAAATATATTCCTTATGTTATTGAACCAAGTTTAGGTGCTGATAGGGTAGTTCTAGCTTTCTTAACTAATGCATATACAGAAGAAACTTTAGAAAATGGGGAAACTCGTGAAGTGATGAAATTTCATCCATTTCTAGCTCCTTTTAAAGTAGCCGTTCTACCTTTGATGAAAAAAAATCATAGTGAAAAAGCCATGGAAATATATCAAAACTTAAGTAAGCATTTCATGACTTCTTATGATGAAGCAGGTAATATTGGTAAACGATATAGAAGAGCGGATGTTAGCGGGACTCCATTTGCAATTACAATTGACGATGAAACGTTAAGTAATAATACAGTTACTATTAGAGACCGTGA
>JAQVMY010000024.1 GCA_028703405.1 Bacilli bacterium | reverse complement strand
TCAATTTTTTTACAATTTATCCTATTAATCTATTTTTCTGTATTTCACCTATTTTATTGACTATAAACTAGCATTTTAATATAATAAAACTATTGGAGTTGATGAGGGTGTATAAATTAGTAAATAAAACGAATAAGTTTATGGATTCGATAGCATTTTTTTATGATGTAATTTGTAAACCATGTACTAAAGAAAGAGTTTTATTTTTAGAAAGTATTTTAAAGGATAATAATATTAATTGTTTTTTAGACTTGTCATGTAGCACTGGTGAAACAATATATCATTTAGCAGATGATAAAAAAGTTATTTTTTGCGGGATTGATTTTTCACATAACATGATTAAAGTTGCCAAAAAAAAGAACTTTAGTAATAAAAATACAAGTTTTTATAAACTTGATATGAATAATTTAATTAGACTAAATAGTAAATATGATTTAATCTATTCAAATAGTCTTAATTGGAATCCTACTTTTGAATACATTGATAAAACTTTCGATCAAATAAAAAAAGTAATAACAAAAGACGGTATACTAATAATTGATATTCCAAATCCGAAAAAATTACTTACATCAGAATATCCTATTTATACAAATAGCGTGGCTAATGAAACAGCAGTTATAATAAAAATTACTCAATATTTAAACAGAGATATAAAAACATCTAACAAAATTCTTAAAATGTATCAATCCTACAATATAGTTAATTTAAAATCCATGAAGCAAAAAACAATTTCGCACATTATGAATCTTCTATATTTGGAAATAGAAACTTTAAAAAGAATTGCAGATAGAAACGGATTTTATATTATTGATATATCTTATGAATATGATACGCTAGATGAAATAGATTGCAATACTATTCAAATAATGTTTAAACAGGTGCATGATGCCTAAAAAGAACATAGGGATACTAGGTAGTTCTTTAAATGATTTAGATATTGTTAATTATCTACCAAGTGCAAATTATATTTGTTATATTAATTATTTTAGTGAAAGTAATCATAAAAATATAAACATCGGTATAGATTTTCTAATAAGCAATGATTGTTTAACAATTTTAATAATATCTCCAAGTATTTTAAAATATATTAATGAAATAAAGAAACGCTATCCAAAATATTCTTTTATAACGGATTATAACGAATTGAAAGAGTTTGATTATTTAAAGAAGAAAACAATAATTCTTTATAATCTCACGCATGAGTACAATTCTAATATATATAAAAATAATCAAATAATCGACTATAATAAACTAAATACTTCGAGGAAAGATATTCCACCAAAAACGACAGTTAATAATATTAAAAAAATATTAAAGAAAAATAAAATAAAGGTTAAGGAAAAAGGAAAAAGAAAAAATCTAAATGGAGTATATTCATTAAGATTAGAACTTAGTAATAAAAAAGGATCAAACGGAAAAGGACTATCATATGTATTAGCAAAAGCATCAGCTTATGCAGAATTAATGGAAAGACTTCAAAGCAAGATGTTAGATAAATCAAAAGTAAAAGAATCAAAAACAAATATTACAGCTCGAAATAATAAATACTTTGATTCATTATTAGTTAATACTTCCCAAGAATATAAAAAAAAGTTTTTTGATCTTGATAGTGTTTATTTTGAAACAGAAAAATTACTTAACCTTAAAACAAATAAGTATGTTTCAGCGCCCTTAAGTGCTATCAACTTTTTTTGTCATACGAATGGTCTTGCTTCAGGAAATAGCTTTTCAGAGGCTGTAAACCAAGGTATTTTTGAAATTTTAGAAAGATATTGCTATAAATATTTGTTAGATAATAATCGGAAAGTAAAAAATATTGATATAAATAACTATCCTATTAATAAAAAAAATAGAGAGTTACTAAATGAACTAGAAAAACTAGGGTATAAATACTACATAAAAGATTGCTCTTTAGAAAAATATCCAGTTGTTGGTTTATTAGTATTGAATGCTGATGAAACAAAATACACATTTACGGTTGGAGCTGATTATTCTTTTGATATTGCACTTTCCAGATGCATTACAGAAATGTTTCAAGGAATGACAGTAAAAGATTTAAATCAAAAAATGATTGAAAAAATTCCTTTAACAGTTTTAGATAATAAATACAAATATGATTATTTATCATATAATTGGTTAAAATGTTTTAATAATAATGCTGGGAATTTACCAAATGGGTTCTTTTGCAAAGATAAAACTTTAATAAAAAAACTTAATTTTAAAAATTATTTAATAAACAATGATGATATTTTAGAATGTTTAAAAGAATCCATAGAACAAGATATTCTAATAAAAGATTATAGTGATTTAGGGTTTGATACATATAGAATTTATATTCCATATATGAGTTCGGTCGATTGTTGTGATGTTGTGGACTTAAATATCACAAAACATTTTAATAAACTTACTACTATTTATAAAAATATTATTACCAGTAGTAATGATGAAATCAACTTTTTTATAGATCAAGTATATGAAGCTTGTCATAGTATAAAATATGATCAAATGGTAAAACCTAACGATATGTTTCATGTAGAGGAAACATCAAACTATTATAAATTAGATTTTACAAGTTTATTAATATTATTAATGATTAAACAAAATAGAACAATCGAATTATCCAACCTTTTAACTTTTAAGTTAAATAACTTTGAACTCACTAAAAATAAAATAGTAACATATAAAATCCTTATTAATAAACTTCTTAATGAAAATATATATAAAATTAACAATCCTTATATCGAAAAACAAGCAGATGAAATATTTAATAATATTGATACATATATTTTAAAACTGAATCCTCAATATATTGACAAGGAAACTCTAAGTCTTTTCAACAAAAAAAGTTCACTATATTAAGTGAACTTTTTTTAGTTAGCACTGATCAGAACAATTCCCGTGACCAGCCATTGACATAGATTCAAGTTTGTTGAAATCGTTTAAGTTAATTAAAATATTATCTGACTTAAATAATTTCTCTAAAAATTTCTTTATAATCTCTATCATGGTCTCACCCCCTTATTATTTTTTTTTTCTAACTTATTGATTAGTCCAGCGTTACCATCCACAATAAGGTATGGTTCTTCTTCTTTAGTTATTTCTTCCATTGCATCTTCACCAATTCCGGTAATACATGGAATCCCTAACTCTCTGCAAACTATCGCAGTATGACATAAAAATCCACCATAAGCAGTTACCGCCGCTCTTGAATTTAATAAATGAGGTAACCAATCAGGATCTGTCAACCAAGCTAATAATATCTTGTCTTGTTGAATTTCATCATTCGGTTCATCTACATATCTTGCTAAGCCTTCAACACGTCCGGGAGACGCTGGAATTCCTTGAAAACCATCTTTTTTATCATTAGCATAGTCTTCATTAACAATAACTTTTTTAGTTACTGGTCTGAATTGTAGCATTATTAATTCGCCATCTAATATCATCCATTCAAAGTCTGCATTAGATCCAATTTTAGATTGGTATTCAAGTAAAGTTTGCCCTACTGGAATACCATTAACTTTTAATGTGTCTGAATTGCAATTTCCATCTCTCCATATTTCTGTGTTTGGATTACTAGACCCAGAAACTAATTTCTCTCCATTGCCCTCTACCCATTCAAGCACTCCATCAGTATCAGAATTACCAACCCATACTCCTGCAAACTCAGGTTCTTTAAATGACTGGATTACAACCGCCATTTGTGGATCATTTAATTCATTAATTGCAATATAATTTTTCAATCTCTCGTTGTTAACAGAACCTTTAACTTTATTAATATTTTCAATCATATCTTTATAATTTACATCTAAATATGAATCAAACATACCAGCAAACGAATTCTTTTCACCATCTTCAATATCAGCAGAGCTTCTAATTGAATAACTATCAAATTTTTCCTCGAATATTGCTAAATCTTTTTTAGTAACTTCAACACCAACAGGAATTGCCATTGAATATGGGACTTTAATACCTTTACTATTTAATACTGCTAAGCCGTACATCTTACCACCAACAAATTCAACAGTAAATTTTTTAAATATGCCCGCTAATAGGCTAACATTGTCTAAATCAATAATCTTTTTTTCTCTTAATCTATCAAACAATCTTTTTCTTAAGGATTTATGTTCTAAATCAAAGCCACTTAATGTTTTATCTTTATCTCCCAAAAATTCACTATGTAATTCTGTTAAGAACTTATCATATTCTCCAGCGTAATATGAATGCTGTTTGTCTTGCCATTTCTTTAAAACAATATATTGTTTTAAAAAATCGTCATTAATTGTTCTAGTTTCTTCAATCGGTTCAATTTTTCCTTTAGTATCCTCAGATAAGAATAATTTATCTAAATCTGAAACAATCTGTAAATAATCTTTAGGAAATTTTTCTTTGATTTTCTCAATAATACTTTCGCTGTAAACACTATGTTCATCAATACTCTCTATAAAATAGAAGAATGCTAATGATCTTAAAGCATTATCTAGTTTCTGATTAAAATTTGACGATTTTTTAGCTAATTTATAATATTCTTCAGTTCTTAATCTAAGTGCTTCAAAAATTGCCTCTAGTTCTTCTGAACTAACATCAGTATTGCTTAGTTTTGTTATATAACTAGATATTTCTTTTGCAAATTCCTCATCTTCAATTGCTTCAAATAACAATCTGTTACTGAATGCACTGTTTGTTATAAAAGATTCAGCTGATTTTTTAAACTGGTAAAAATCTTTTATACTAATCATTTTTAAACACTCCTTTGTTATCTTGTTTAACTGCAAGGCATACTCCGTTGACATTTTCTTTTGAGATTTTTTCCAAAAATTGGTAACGTTCTTTATTATCCCATATTTTTTGTAATTTTTCAAGTGTTAAATCACCAATAAGGCTATCTTTCATAAATGGACAGCAATAAACTTTACCGTCAACATCAACAGTAGCACGAGCAACTCCTGCGGTACATTGCCAATTATCATTGCCAATATACTCATCTTTGTCTTTACTTATTGCATAAACCTTTCTTAAATTATCCTCATCTGGAACTTCGGAATAATAAATCAAACCATATTCTGGGCATTTATTATATAATTTTATTAATTTTTCTTTCAATGCCATTTGTTGCTTTAAACTAATTTTTAAATTTTCTGAAGCACTTCCCTGTATTATTAGATTAGATAATTGAATATCTTTAACTCCTTGATTTTTTAAAAGAACAATCATATCGATAATATCATCATAATTTATACTGTTAATAACAGTATTAGTTATTACAGTATACCCTTTATCTACTACTAGTTTAATATTGTTAATAGCTTTAGTGAAAGTGTTTTTTCCTCTTATTTTTTCATGACTTTCTTTTAAGCCATCTACACTAACATAAAATAGTAATGCTTTTTTATTTTTTACTTTTGAGTCTATTTTTTCGATGAATTTTTTTAATAATAAACCATTAGTAAACATATAAACATTAATATTGTTTGCTAACAGCCTTAAAACAACCTCCTCTATATTTTCATAAATAAGACATTCTCCACCGGATATGGTTACTTCCATAACATTTGATGCAATAATTTTATCTACAATAAGAGTTACTTGTTTATAAGGCATTTCTTTATTATCAAGTTCACCTAAATAACAGTGCTTACACTTCAAATTGCATTTATTAGTAATTTTCCATTGAACTCTTATTGGTGTTGCCAGAGTCAAATTATCTTCGTAATAATCTTTAGAAAACATTTGTTTTTCAATATCTTTATATAATTTCTTAATCTTAAATTTATGTAGTTTAGTGTTTTCTTTTATTTCTTTTATTGAAAATTTATTATCAAACATTTCTATTAAATTATATGTGAAATCATTAACAACATAATATTTATTATTCCATAATATCAAGTTTCTGTCTTGATCAAGTTTCCTATTTTGCATTCTTATCACACTCCAACAGTAATTTGTCTCTATATAAAGATAAAATTAAATCTTTAGCATATTCCAAATGAATTGGTTCCAGTCCATCATTTAGTTTTTTGATTACTTCATAAGTAGCTTTATTAAATTTTCTTGGAGGAGCTGATAAATTAATATAATTTTTACCCTCTACTCTAATTAAGCTAATGTTTACACTAAATTTTTTGTTTTTTATAAACTCCCATATGTATTCGTTATATGTTATTACTTTTTGATCATTAAATTTTAGTAGTTCTCGACCCGCCTCAACTTTACACCCACACCTACATTTATATAAGTCTAAGCAACTTCTACATTGTATTGGAATCCATATAAATTCTCTAAATTCTTTTAGCTTTTTACAACTCCATATTTTTTTAAACGATATCTTTTCGATATTACCAAATGATTCAATTGCACTAGGGCAAATCTTAACATTCCCATTATAATCAATGCTTGCAAATATATAGCCTGCACCACAACCATGACTCAAATGATGGTAATTTACTTCAACAATACAAGGTGGTAGACAATTGTTTATAGAAAATTTATATTTTTTCAATCTTAAATTTTCCAGAACCTTAATAAATTTAGTCAAATCAACATCACAATTATTAGTCTTCCCGTCACCAATATTATTATATTTATTAAATGATAATTTTAAATTATGTTCTTTGCAAAAATCACAAACGCTCAAAATGTCTTGCTCTATAAGGTTGTCATCAGTTAATGTATAACTAATCCTGACATTTTTTAATAGTAAGATATTATGTATTACTTTGTCATAGCAATTAACTCCAGTTATCTTGTTATGCATCTCTTTATTTCCATGTAAAGAAACACAAACTGACGTACAGTCTTTTAAAATATTTTGTTTTTTATCTATTAAAAATCCATTGGTTAATACAGTTTGCCTCATGTTTTGACTATTTGCATATTTTACTATTTTATCAAAGTCAGGGTGTAATAAAGGCTCGCCACCGGTATAATAAATGTCATAAATATTAAGGTTTCTTAAATTGTCAATAATTTTTTTTGCTAGTTCTAATTTCATAAAATGGTGGCTTTTATTTCCCACAGAACAAAACTTGCATTTGAAATTGCAATTATCCGTAATTTCTAAATATACATATAATGGATAATCCACAGTATTTAAATCAAACTTGTATCCGTAAGTAACCAATTCATACTTAAACATTTTTACTTTTTTCCTTTAACTTTTTTTCAACTTGAACAACACGGCATTGGGTCATTTCTGGTTTTAATTCTTTAATAAAAATTAATTTTTTATTATCTTTTTTATTTTTAAAGAAGAATTTCATATTAACTACCTCCAACATATTTTATTTTTTATAATTTAAACTTAGTAGAGACTTATCAAGATATATAAGCTCAGTTCTATATAAAACTTTATTTCTTATTTCATTATATTTTTTTATCTTTTTTGTTTCATAGAATTTATTTACTAGCCAATTAGAAATTGTATGTTTATCAGATTTTAAAACATATACTATATTAAGATCAGCGGCTGGATCAATATTACTATTATTTACTAAAAACGAATTCCTTAAATACATAAACTTCGATAATCTAAATCCATCTAAATACTTGAAATTTTTTATAAAAAATAAAGTTTTAATGGTATTTGAAATATATTCTGTTGGGTAGTTAACCATAAAGGTCGCCGAAACAGATATTCCATTTAAACAAAAGTTTTTCATGACTTCTTTTGCTACTTTCAAATCCAAATCTTTTTTCATATGTTTAAGAATACGTTTATTGTATGATTCTATTCCGAACGATATTTCTCTACATCCACTTTCATACATTAATTTGGAGATATCTTTGTTTAGAAAGCTTTTTTCAATTCTCGTTTCGACAAGCCATTTAATTTTAATTTTATTGTCAATTAAATATTTTGATACTTCGAGCAAAATTTCAGGAGGTACACATTCGTCAACAAAATAAATCCCCTCTATTTTATTATTTTCATATTGTTCTTTTATTAATTTACAAATTGCCTTTATATCTAATCTACAATAGCCTCCATAGTAATAATATCTTGAACAGAAACTACACTTTGAATGATAGCATCCATAATTCAGTATTAAAGGTATTATTCTAATGTTTGAGAGATATTTGCTTAAATCCAAATTATCAAAGCTAGGAATATAATCGTTAATATCATTTATAGTATCTTTTCTAGTTTCGCCAATTATAAGCTCATTTTTACTGTTTCTATAAATAGTATTTGGAATTGCAGAAGATTTACCATCATGATAATAATTAAATACTTTAACCAAAGCCTTTTGATATCCATTAAAAACAACTGCATCAATGTAATTACATTTATTTATTAACTCTGTGCAATTTTCTTTTATATTTGTGATATAATCACCAGTCAATATAATTTTTATTTTTTTGTTTTTTTCTTTTAATAATTTTGAAAATCTCAAAGCAAATGGCATTTGATATGGATATTTAATAGATAAGATGATTATATCTTCTATACTATTACTCAACTCTTTTGAAAAAATGTAATCAAATATCGAATTTTCTTCATAAAATGATAGTTCTAGCAAATCATCTACGGTAGTAACTTTATAATTAAATCCCATACCATTAATGTGCCATTTCAAATTATATAATGATGCGAATACATTTAATGCTTTACCAAAGTTCATGTTTGCATTTAATATTTTTTCAGTAGATTCATTCCTTGACTTCATGATGTTGATGCTTGTTTCTATACCATTAAGAATTTCTTTTTCATCATGACTAAGTTTCAAATATCTACTAATTAAATTTGTTTTAATATAATTTGCATTAAGACAGCTATCAAGAAATTTAATTGATAAATCAATATGAGCTACATCTATTTTTTTTCTTAATAAATATCCTGCTGTTAAACAGCTACTCATATGCGGCATATTAAAAGCCAATCCTGGCAAAGTATAAAGCCTTATCATTTTAAAACTTCTTTAATTTTTTCGATTAATAATTTAGAAAAAGTTTCGTTATTAACCCATATTTTTATAAATAAACATTCTCTTTCAAATCTTTGAATACCAGCATAATCTTTTAAAACACTGTAAACATTCTCAAAATCCAATACGCTATTAAAAATCAAAGTAATAAAATTGGCATTAGACTTAATAACTTTAATCTTTTTATTTTTGCAAAACTCATCAAAAATTAAGTCCCGATTTTTTTTCATATACTGTCTAGTTTCATAAAATGATTTCAAGATTTTATCGTCACTTAATAATTTTATAAAAAAATTGGCAGAGTATGATGAAACCGAATGTGTAGGAATTATAGTTGTTCTTAATCCTGCAATATTTTTTGTCGTAATCAGATAACCCGTTCTTAAACCTGATGCCAGAAATTTTTTAGAATAGGATCTAGTAACAATTATTCTATTATTTTCAAGGCAAAGTTTCATCATTCCTGTTTCGTTATTAGAATAATCAACGTATGCTTCATCAATCATTATTGTACCTTTAAATGTTTTTAGCAATTCCATAACTTGATTTTCACTAAACATTTCGCCTGTAAACCATCTTGGAGATGAAATGCATAATAAATCTTTTTCAGTCGATTTAATTTTCTTAATATTTTTCATAAAATCAACAATATGCATTCCTTTTATTCTTAATAATGTTTTCCCATATATTTCAGCAGCTCTTTCATATAAACCAAATTCTATTTGAGATAAATATACTTTATCCCAGCAAGGAATGCTCATAATTCCACTGATTAACTGGCAACTTCCAGCTCCTAAGTAAATAAACTCTTTTTTGACTCCGATATCTTTGGAAATTGCTTCAATTAACGGATCACTTAAAGGATCCCCTAAATCATAGGTGAAATCGCTCTGAACAAGAATCTTCTGATTCTTTTTTTCCCATTTTTTCAACAAGTTATTTGACTGCCATACTGAACTCATATAATTTCCTCCTTTGGCTTTCGGAAATCAAATTGTAGGGTTATTGTTCCTAAATTCAAAGATATAATAGCAGTTTTTATCAATTATTACAAGATAATAACTTATCATTTCCCGAATTTTGGCAATTTTTGGAAATATTGATAAATACACACCTATATAATGTTTTTAAAATTAGAAACCTTTTTTTAATCTTTTTTATTTTTGCAGGAATTAAAGTATTGATATGGCTGATGGTCTGCTATGACAATTAAAGGTTTTCCTAAATCTTCGCAAATATAATCTCCCTCGCCAATATATAAGCAATTATCACAATTGAAACAGTTTACTTCCTTATTTTCTTCTGTATTTTTTGATTCTTTCATATAATTAATTCTCCTTAGATAATTTAACTTTTTTTTTAATCCGTAAAGGGGATAAATTAGTGATGAAATATCCACAGTCATTAATGTCCTTTTGGATATACATTACAATAGTTTTACAATCAACGCTATCGTTAAAGTTGATATCGATAATAATATTTATCATAAAATAATTAATTTTATAGATAATAAAACAAATATCGAAATTTATTTAAAAAATGTTTTTTAATTCTTTCAAATTAAAATTGTCCTAAAGCACAATACCTTTTTGATTGTGTAAATTTATACTTCAAATTTGAAATATCGAAATTAATTATATTTCCATGAATTACGCATAAATTTTTTTAGGAGGATTTTAATTTGAAAGACCAAAATAATGTGATAAGTGAATTTGTTGATCTTGGATTAACAAAGGAACAATTAATAAAATTAATAAATTCAAAAATTGCCAATATAATGATAAGTCATGAGCAAATGAAAGAAGTCGAAGTGTTGTGATTATAGGAGGTACATGTTATAATAAGCCTCGTATTATTAACGATTTTCATGTGGTTATGAATGGGAGAATTTATAACTATGGTTAATGGAATCGAGGCAGGTGAATTATTAACTAATAATACTCAAATACTTAATACAACTTCTAATGAAAAAATATCTGAAACTGAATCCGAAACAGCTCTTACTCGAAGAGTAAACGAACTACTTGATGAAACCTCTTTGCAGTATGTATCTAATAACATAAGAAATTTGTTTAATATTAAAGCTCCTAACAATTTGAATTGCTTTAAATCTTCAATAGAAACCTCTCTAAAAGAGTGTACTATTATTAATCTTAGACTGAGAGTAATACTCTATATAAGATTATCTGATGAAGATTTAGAATTAGCTGGAACTGATAAAGATAAACGAACTGATGTAAGTAAAAGTATCAAAAATCAGTTATTAATGCTTTTAGAATATGCTTATCAAAGAAACTGGGAAGTTGTCGGAATCTTCTGTGATGAAGATATTACCGGTGCTGACGCCACTCGTCCAGAATGGAATAAATCTTTAAAATTCTGTGAATTTAAAAATACTGATATTTATCTAAGTAAAACACAATCTCGTTTTGCTCGTAGTATCGAAATGATTGAAAAATACATTCATGGAATGTTTATCGAGTGGAAAATTCGTTTTATAGGATTCGTAGACAATATTGATACTGATGTAAAAGGCAATAAAAAACAACGTCAAATAACAGCTATGGTTGATGAATGGAAACTTGAAGATCAGTCAGAAAATACCAAAATAACTTTAAGAGCAAAAAAGGCGGCTGGAGAATGGACCGGATCATTTGCCCCTTATGGGTATATGGAAGACCCTAGAGACCAATATCACTTAGTGATTGATCCAGTGGCGGCTAAAGTTGTTGGATCGATTTATAGTATGTATAAATCTGGTAAAGGTTATTGGAAAATTGCTCAATATCTAAATGAACAAAAAATTCCAACTCCTAGTGCTTACAAAAAAATGCAGGGTTTAAAATTTGTTTGTGGTAGAGCTAAAAACGGAACTCTTATGTGGACGGTTGATACTATTAGAAAAATTCTTATGAATGAAGTCTATGACGGTACATTGATACAAAATGTTAGAGAAAATATCAGCTATAAAATTAAAAAAAGCAGAGCTGTTCCAAAAGAAAAATGGTCTATTGTGTATCATGCACATGAACGAATTATTGACCCAATAACATCAAGAATTGTCAGAGATAAATTTAAAACTAGAGCTAAACCAACTAAGAGTGGCGAAGTTAGTATCTTTAGTCAAAAAGTCTATTGTGAATGTTGTGATAGAGCTTTCCAAAGAAATGTTTATAAAACCGGTCCTAGAGGCTCAGGAAAAACTAAAGCATATATGCAATGTCGTACTCAAAGAAAATTTGGGACTATGGATATGAATTTATGCCCTAATCGAAAAAATATCAGATTAGAAGTATTAGAAGAATTTGTTTTAAACAAAATAAATAAAGTATTAAATGAGTATTATGACTTAACTTCACTTGAAGAAAGTTATTACAAAAAAAAAGTTAATGTAAACGTAGAATCAACTATTGATGTATTAATTAAAGAAAAAGAACTTCTGGAATCTAAAGTTGCTGAAAGTAATAATACATTCAAGCTACTTTATGAAGATAGAAAAAGCGGATTAATCACTCCTGAGGAATTTATTTCTTTAAAACGTGATTATTCAAATGATATAGAAGATGTTAAATTACGAATTAATCAAATAACTGAAGAAATGAATTCAATAGAAAAAAATCGAGATCAGAAAGTATTTGAGGAAACCATTTTCCATAAGTACAAACAAGTGTCTCAATTAGATAAAATAATAATAGACGAATTTATTTCAAAGATTATAATTAGCGAAGATATTACTGGTAATCCAGAAGACAGAATTAAAATCAAATGGAATCTTTGCACAGAATATTAAAATGTTGGGGATAGTGTGTACCACCATG
>JAQVMY010000102.1 GCA_028703405.1 Bacilli bacterium | reverse complement strand
GGTAAATTAGGTTTCATTAGGCAAAAAACTAACGAAGAAGAATATGAAGAAAAAGGTAAAATATTAGGTTTATTTAAATTCTAGAATAAGACAAGTGTTCTAATAAGGGAGGTAATTTAATGTTGATATTAGCTGTTAATTGCTCGGACCCAAATCTTGCTAAAATATTAGGTTTAATTAAGGATATAGTGGAGTTAATTCAAGTATTGGTTCCAATTGCTCTAATTCTAATGGGAAGTATTGATTTTGGGAAAGCAGTAATTTCGAGTAATGAAGAAAGTATTAAAAAAGAACAAAAGAAGTTTATAAATAGATGCCTTGCAGCTGTTTTAGTATTCTTAGTAGTTGCAATCGTTAATTTTATAATGACTTTTGTCGGAGAAGAAAGTTGGCGAAATTGCTGGTCTTCTGCTTCAATAGATATTCATGAAAAAGTAATTGATAAGGCACAATTGTGAGAAAAATGTAAAAGTAAGTATTTACATAATGTGCCTTGTAACAAAGGATTGTTATGTAAAGGTTTAGTAATATATAAAGTTAAATAATTGACAAACGTCATAAATATAAGTATTATGTAAATATGAGGAGGAATTGAAATGTTAATGTTAGTGGGTGCGTGTACTAATGAAGAATTACTTCCAATAATTGGCTTTATAAAATCTATATTATTAGTAATTCAAATATTAATACCAATTGGTTTAATTGTTTTAGGTACAATTGATTTAGGTAAAGCAGTTATTGCGTCTAAGGAAGACGAAATTAAAAAGAATCAACAAACATTAGTTAAAAGAGCTTTAGCGGCTGTATTAGTTTTCTTATTGGCTACAATAGTAACTTTCTTAATGGGCTTTGTTGGTGGAAAAACATGGAAAGCTTGTTGGGCAGAAGGTGATTGTCCAAATGGTGTAGACCCTATAAGTGGGATATGTAATTAAAAAAACAAGAGTTTTTCTTGTTTTTTTTATAAGTTTTAACTATAAAAAAATTAATAAATATTTAAAAAGTAAGGGGATAATAGGATGAAATTTAAATTAGAAAAAAACAATAACTATAAAAAATTCAAAGTAAAACCGTTAGTACTAACAATGATCATGGTGGGAGGAATAATGAGTAGTACTTTAGTTGGATGTAGTTCTAACGAAAGTAACAAAGCATTAGATCAAAATTCAAAAGTGACAGTAACCTCGATAAATTCGTATAAACTTAATTTAAATGATTTTGACAAAATTGTTGTACCTTCTTTTTCGAGTGATCCGAGCGAAACGGTTCATGAACTTGAGAATTGTACTTTTGAAGATGATGGTTACAATGCTAAATTGTTAGATGGAGATAACATCATAAGTTCATTTGATAATGCTCTATTAATTGATACTGACTTTGAACGTAGACAAGCCGGTGATCTTGATAATGGATTAGGTGCTTTTGATGGTGCACTTATAAATTACTATGATCAGATAAAGGATGTTAAAATTAACAGCGTGTCATTAGAAAAAATCGGTGATGAAAACTTATTTTTGTTTGACACAGGTGACGTTTCAAACATAGGCGATAAAATAATTACTGAGGAAGAATTAAGAATAACGGAGGGGGTTAGAGTTTTACAAGCCATTGATAACGCTATTCCTTATCGTGAATTAGATGCTAATACAGCTCTTTCAAAATACCCTAACTCTCATGACTATATGGCGGTTTATATCGAAATTGGTGGAAGAATTGTTGGTCGTTATAAATTTATAGGGTCTGTTGATACTAAAATAAATGAATGTGATTTTAAATTGGTCTGTTTTAAGAGAAATGATAATACTTATTGTGAATATTTAACAACAAATGATCATTTAATGATTGCCCGTGATATATCAAAAGAGGAAGCACCAATTAAGGGAAGTCGATTGGAATATGAAAATGCAACAGGAAATCTGAGTATGAACTATAAAGATGATGTGCTTTTTTATAGAAGAGTTGAAAGTTTAGTGTTGGGCGAAGATAATTTATATTATTTAACCACTAAGAATCGAAATGAAGCTGGAAATATATTGATGACATTTCCAGTAGAGTATTATAGTTTTGAATTTAGGGATCAAAACAAACTTGCACCTAACGGCTCCGAAACACTTGATATAAGCGATTATACGACATTGTTTTATGATGAAAACAGTTTTTCAGCACCTATAATTGGAAAAAATACTACTTTAGCTAAAATAAATGAAAATTATTTATATTTAGTCAATGAACCAAAGAGTTTAGATAAAAAATTTGCAGACAATTCAAAAACGGCTTTACCTAATCCGTCGGCTGGTGTGTATGAGGTTCATTCGATGGCAGTTGGAAAACATATTACACAGGAGGAAATAAATAATAACTATACAACGTCTTTGGAACCAATTGATTTTTCATTTTATTTAGGAAGTAGGGTTTTTAGTGATAATCTTGAGTCAAATGGCAAATATATAGCCTTTAAAGAGGTTGATATGTTAGGGCTTAAGTATTACTCGATTATTCGTCAATATAATGATTCTAATAATCAAATTAAATATTTGGAAATACTTGTTCCAAAAACATGTGTAGCAATAAAAGGGGAACAACAAGATATTGGTAGACAAAAAGTCTACAAATGATATAATAGTTAAAACTTAAAGGCTAAAATAGCCTTTTTCTTTTGGAGGTTAACTTCCAAAATTGATACAAATTTAAAGTTTAGGAACATAAAAAACAAAAATAATTATGTTGATTATATCTCGTATTATATGATATACTTGTAATGTATAAGTGGGTGGTAATAATGTTAAAAATTAAAAAAAGAAACATCTTGTTTTTTGTGTCGTTTTTTTTGGTTGCGAGTTTTTTATTTATAAATGAGGTTAACGCTGCAAGTGTTGATTTTGCTGGAAATGATAATCAATTAATTTTGATTAATGAGAAACAGATCTTTGAGGGAGAACAAATAAATTGCGAAGACTTTGTATATACAGAAGGAGAGGCAAACGCAATTAGTAATTATAATTTAGTTCAAGAACTGTTTAGCCTTATAATGTTGCTAGGACCAGTTTTACTAATCGTTTTTGGAACTTTAGATTTTGCCAAAGCTGTTTTGTCAGGAGATGAATCTGCTTTAAAAAAAGCAGGGACTAATTTTGGTAAAAGAATCCTGGCACTTATTTTATTAT
>JAQVMY010000101.1 GCA_028703405.1 Bacilli bacterium | reverse complement strand
CTTCTTATGATGAAGCAGGTAATATTGGTAAACGATATAGAAGAGCGGATGTTAGCGGGACTCCATTTGCAATTACAATTGACGATGAAACGTTAAGTAATAATACAGTTACTATTAGAGACCGTGACACTATGGAACAAATCACTTTGCAGATTGATGAAGTTGTAGATTATATATCTGAAAAAGTCTTTTTTTAAAAAGGTATATTGAAAACAGTAGAAAAACTACTGTTTTTATGTTACCAATAAAATTGATTCTTTCTTCTATTAGACTTGAAAAACTCATATAATAATAGTATAATTAAGGCAGGTGGTTATATGTATGAATTTTGGTTATTAATTATTGTCTTATTAACAGTTATTGAAATATTAACTGTTAATTTAACTACAATATGGTTTATAGGAAGTGCTTTAATAACTTTGTTTTTATCATTTTTTATTGATAATTTTACTGTTCAACTAAGTGTTTTCGTATTATTTGGGATTGTTTTTTTGATAACAACCCGTCCAATACTAATGAAATATATTTTCAAAAATAAAGTAAAAACAAATATTGATAGAATAATTGGAATGAATGGTGTCGTCATTGATGCTATCTCTAATAATGAATACGGAAGTGTTAAAGTTGATGGTAAAATATGGAGAGCATACAGCAAAGTTAAATTACAAGAAGGAACTCATATCAAAATAATAAAGATTAATGGTAACAAATTAGAAGTAGAGGAGGAATAAAATGGAATTACCTGTAATTTTATTAATCTTAGTTGGGGTGTTAGTAATCCCTAATATTAAAATCGTGTCTCAAGCAAGAGTTTATGTTGTAGAAAGGGTAGGATCTTATTATCAAACTTGGTCAAATGGTTTGCATTTTAAAATACCATTTATCGATAAAATTGCTAATAATGTATCTCTAAAGGAACATGTAGAAGATTTCGCACCGCAACCAGTTATAACAAAAGATAATGTTACAATGCAAATTGATACGGTTGTATATTATCAAGTTACTGATGCGAAGTTATATACTTATGGAGTTGAAAATCCAATTAATGCGATTGAGAGTCTAACAGCAACAACTCTTCGTAATATTATTGGGGACTTAGAATTAGATCAAACCTTAACGTCACGTGATGTTATTAATTCTAAAATGCGAGTTATTTTAGATGAGGCAACTGATCCGTGGGGAATTAAAGTTAATCGTGTAGAGGTTAAAAATATACTTCCACCACGTGATATACAAGAAGCCATGGAAAAACAAATGAGAGCGGAACGTGAAAGAAGAGAAGCTATCTTAAGAGCAGAGGGGTTAAAACGTGCTAGTATCTTAACGGCAGAAGGTGAAAAAGAAAGCGCAATATTAAGAGCCGAGGCTGAAAAGGAATCTCAAATAAGAATTGCTGAAGGTGAAGCAGCAGCTCTTTTAGCAATCAAACATGCTGAAGCAGAAGGAATTCGTTTATTAAAAGAATCGAATCCAAATCAACAAGTTATTACTTTAAAAAGTTTAGAAACAATGGCTAAAATTGCAGATGGAAATGCCACAAAAATTATTATTCCGTCAGATTTGCAAAATATAGCAACAATTGGTACAACAATTCAAGAAATGTTAAAAAAAGATTAACCATTGTTATTTAACAAATTTAATAAAAGATTAAAAAAACATTTATTTTTCAGGTAAACTGTGATAAACTTATATTAGTAATAAATTTAAACAGTAGGAGGAACATAAATGGGGTTTTTTAAAAAATTATTTGAAGAAGGAAAATCGGATTCATATTCTAATCACGACATAATATCAGATGAATATTATAAATTAACTGCTGATGAAGCTTTAGAAGAACATGGAAGTAAAATGATATTACTAGAACCAAGAGCTTATTCTGAAGCCCAACAAATTGCGGATTATTTAAGAGAGCGTAATACAGTGGTAGTTAATTTAAAAAGAGTTACACCCGAACAAGCTAAACGGATAATTGATTTTCTTGGAGGAGCGATTTATTCAATCCAAGGTGAAATTCAAAAAATTGGTGGTGGAATATTTCTATGTACACCTAACAATATAAATGTTCAAGGTAAAATAACAGATGATACTGAAGGAAAAGGTATTCATGATAATAACGATATAGATGTTGAATGGCAGTAAATAGTTTAGGTAGTGCAAGAGGTGAAATATGGAAAAGTTTAAACGAGCACTTCGTGGTTACGATCCAGATGAAGTCAACAAATTTTTAGATCAGATAATTAAACAAGTAGAAGAAATGATTGAAGAAATCAAAGATCGTGACTCACAAATAATAGAGTTGCAAAAGATTGCTCAGGAAAACATTCGTCTAAAAGATAAGGTCGAGCAATATGAACGCATGGAAGGTACGCTTAATAAAGCTATTTTCATGGCCCAAAAAACATCCGAGCAAATAAAGTTGTCTGCTCATCAAGAAAGTACTATTTTACTTGATGAAGCTAAACAAAATGCAAGTAGGATTATTAATGAAGCATTACTTAGAGCTGAAAAAACTGAATTAGAAGTAAATATGTTGCAGCGCAATGTAAACATATTTAAGAGAAGGTTAAGAGATATTATTGAAACTCAATTAGAAGTAGTTGATGATATTGAAAAACTTGAATTATAACAGATGATAGAGACGGTATATTATTAAAACTTATAGAGAGTTAGTGGAAGGTGCGAACTAATAGATAGATAATATATAGATCACTCTTGATGTTTTTTATGGATAAGATAAAAACGGTAACGCGTTATAGTATTAAGTGTATATAAAATAAGGTGGTACCACGGGAAAACTCGTCCTTAACTGGATAGAGTTTTTTTATATAATAAAAAAGGAGATATATTATGGAATATAAAGATACATTATTAATGCCTAAAACTGATTTTCAAATGAGAGGTAATTTACCAGTTAATGAAGAATTGCAACGTAATCGTTGGGAAGAAATGGATTTATACAAGCAAATTTTAGAAAACAATAAGGATGGAAAACAATTTATTCTTCACGATGGTCCTCCATATGCTAATGGGAACATTCATATTGGCCACGCCTTGAATAAAGTTCTAAAAGATATGATTAATCGTTATAAAATGCTAGAAGGATATAAAGTTGTTTATATTCCTGGGTGGGATGTTCATGGACTTCCAATCGAAACAGCAGTAACA
>JAQVMY010000100.1 GCA_028703405.1 Bacilli bacterium | reverse complement strand
CCTAATTCTTGTTTAACAGTTTCTTCATATTTCTCATCAAATGTATAAAGATAACAATTATCTAGTAATACATTGTCATAATGATGTGCCTGAGGCATTCTTCTAATTCTTCCAATTGTTTGAGTTTCAAAATCTTCACTCATGTTATCACGAAGTTTAACTAATATTTTTGCTCTTGGACAGTCCCAACCAGTTGAAATAGCTTGTTTCATAATAAGTATTGCTTGATTAGATTCATTATTTTCAATATCATCAATATTTTCTTTTCTTTCAGAAAGCCATATTGCTAGATTTTGTCTGTCATAAGTATATTCTTTTTCTTCAAGTATTGTTTCAATTTGCTTAATTAAATCATCTGACTTGCTAGGTACTTGAATAATAATTAAGGGATTAACTTGAACTCCTAGTTTTAAATATTCTTCTTTAATTGCTTTTCTTTTATTAATTGCTAATTCAAGTAAATATTCATGTTCATTTGAAAGAGTAGTAGTGTTTGTTACGTTTTCATTTATATATAAAGCTCTTGTAATAAGACCTGCATTTATTACCTCTAATTCATCAATAGCTATATATTCTGCTTCTTTATTTGTTTTAGTAGTAGCACTAACTCTAACAACATACTCTGGATTCATATATTCTATAATACTTTCTGCTTTTACAGTCTTATTTAAATGTTCCTCGTCAACTATAATAATAAATTTGAATCCATTATTATGAGCTTCATGAACTCTTTCATATAAGTTTTTTCTTTCTGCTTCTTTTAAAGCATTATTTCCTTTTTTAGTAATAGTTTCCCAGTTTATAAAAGCTGTATCCTTTGTCTCAAATCCTTGAAGTAGTACATCTTGAATATTTTTAGTATTATGACTAGGTAGAAATCTTACCATTTTCTTTCTACTTTGTTCTTCTAAATCTCCCTTTCCGGGAGTTAACCATACAAATATAGTTTTATTATTTTCATTTAAATATTCTTCAATATACGAAAGTAATATAATTGTTTTACCACTTCCAGTAGGGGCTTGTACTAAAACTTCTTTTTTTGTTCCAATAGAAGTAGCATCTAATAATTTATTAACTGTTTCAATTTGAAACTCTTTTAACTTAATTCCTTGCATTACATTACCTCCATAATTTCATCTTTAAAATAATATTCTGGTATGACATAAACTTCAATATTATTATCTTCAAATATTTTTTCTTGTTTAGATGTAAGTAGAATATCTGATGAAATATAAACTTTATCGCAAACATTCATCGCTTCCTTATTGTTACTAAATGTATCTAATTCATCTTCATTTAAATAAATTCTTATTTTATTATCATCAATTTCAATACCATTTTCTAATTGAATTAAATTTTTAATATTAACAAGTAGATTACTATGCAGATTTTCATTCTCTGTATTAATTCTTGGAATATAAGCGCATTTATAATATTTTAAATTTGATTTTATGCCATCTATATTTTTATATCCACTAATTATTTTAGATATTCTTTGGTATGTTATTTGTTCACAAATATTATTTTCATTATTAGTACATAAAATAAACTTTCTATTACCATTATCTTCTTTATTAAGTTCTAATGCTGCTTGAGCAGTTGTACCTGAACCAGCAAAAAAGTCTAGAACTAAACTATCAGCTTTTGAGCCGATTTTTAAAATTTGTTTAATTAATTCAACTGGTTTAGGAAAATCAAATTCTCCAGAAGATAAAATATTTTTTAATGTTATAGTAGCTTTTTTATTACCTTCAATATTATTCCATAAATTAGATACTTGTTTTTTTCTTCCTTCAAGATAAAATTTTTGATAAACTTTCCATTCGCTTTTTACTTTTTTCCATTCAATTCTATTCTCTTTAAGTAAATTGTTATAAGTGGATTCAGAACATCTCCATCTGCTTTCATATCCTGATGGTGCTATTGGAAATAACATTGTTTTATCAGGAGTTTCTATTCCATAGTACATGCTTGGTCTATCTTCTCTTTTATCCTCGCCACCAGTTTTTCTTAATGGTCTAACTAAATATTTCCCATATTCATCTTCTTGATTATAAATTTTTGCATTTTCTTCTGTAAAGTCTAAACCATTAAAAATTGCCTTATCACTTTTTGAATATACCAATATATAATCTATTTCATTTGCTATTGTATCATTTCCTTGTCCTGTTGGAGTTCCCGTGTTTCTTACAATTTGTCCTTTAAAATTCATCTCAGAAAAAATGTCATTACATAACAATTTTAATTGAGCAACTTCATTATCATCAATAGATATAAATATTAGTCCTTCCTCAGATAAAAGATTTTTTGCTAACATTAATCTTTTATACATAAAAGACAACCATTTGCTATGCTTAAATCCATCATTATTATCAATCATTTTATCATTATAAATAAAATCATTGCTTCCTCGATTATAAGGTGGATCTATATAGATAACATCAATTTTTTCTTTATGTGTTTTCTCTAATAAATATAAACTATGAAGATTATCTCCTTCGAGTAAAAAATTAAATTTATCATTTTCATTAGATATAATTTCTTTATCTTTTATTTCTTCAAAAGTAGGTATTTGAGTTTCTAGTTCCTTATCAACTCTTTCTTGATGTTCTTCCCAAATTAATCCATATTTCTTTTTAGTTAATTCATTTTCAATTAATGATAAATTTGTTAAAGTTTTTTCATCTGTAATATTCTTTTTTAAATCATTTATAGTTTCTAACATTTTATCTCTTTTAATTTTAGATAGGTTAGTAGTTTCCATTTTTACATCTCCTTATCAAATTACAATTACATTATATATCAAGTAATAATTTGCAATATTATTATACTATAAATAGTATTTATTTTCCATAGTTCGACAGAAATCAATCAGAAAAAAGTAAAATAAAAGAACAATATTTTTCATATAGTTCTTTTAAAACTTAAATATCTAAATTTTGTTTGATATCTATCATTATAAATTCTAGTTTATTAATGCAATAATCATATCTTTTTTTATCTATATAACCATATTTATTTATAGATTCTATTATTGCTTCAAGTTTTAAATTAATATCTTTAATATCATTATTATGTTTTTCAAAGATACTCCCATCATATTTTTTAGGTTCATAATCTTCAATTAATTTTCTTATACAATCTGATTGATTAAGATTTAATTTTTTACATT
>JAQVMY010000099.1 GCA_028703405.1 Bacilli bacterium | reverse complement strand
ATAATAAAATAAGTGCCAGGATTCTTTTACCAAAATTAGTCCCTGCTTTTTTTAAAGCAGATTCATCTCCTGACAAAACAGCTTTGGCAAAATCTAAAGTTCCAAAAACGATTAGTAAAACTGGTCCCAACAGCATTATAAGACTAAATAACTCTTGAACTAAATTATAATTGCCAATCGCGTTTCCCTCTTCTTCCGTATACACAAAATCTTCACAATTGATTTGCTCACCATTGGCTTGCTCAATTTGAGCTTGCCTCTCCTCGGCCTCACGCAGTTCGTTGACCAAAGCCAATTGATTATTACCCTCAGTAAAATCAACACCTGCAGCATTAACCTCACCTATAAATAAAAAGCTCGTAAGCAAAAAAAACGACACTAAAAATAAGATGTTTCTTATTTTAATTTTTAACATTATTACCACCCACTTATACATTACAAGTATACCATATAATACGAAGTATAATCAACATAATTATTTTTATTTTTTTACGTTTATAAACTAAAAATCGTTATATTTTTAAAAAGATTTGTAATAATCGTTGGAATTTATTTTTAAAAGAAAAAAGGCCTTTTTAGCCTCTTAATTTTAACTGTTATATTATTTATAAACTTTTTGTCTACTAATATCTTGTTGTTCTCCCTTTATTGCTGCACATGTTTTTGGAACAAGTATTTCTAAATATTTGGTTTGATTATTAGAATCGCTATATTGATGAATAATCGAATAATACTTAAGTCCTAACATATCAAGTTCTTTAAAGGCTATATATTTACCATTCGACTCAAGATTATTACTAAAAACTTTACTACCTAAATAAAACGAAAAATCAATTGGTTCTAGAGCCATCGTATAATTGTTGTTTAATTCATCCAGTGTAATATGCTTTCCAACCGCCATCGAATGAACTTCATACACTCCAGCCGTTGGATTAGGTAAGGCCGTATTTGAATTATCTGCAAATTTTTTATCTAAACTCTTTGGTTCATTGACTAAATATAAATAATTTTCATTTATTTTAGCTAAAGTAGTATTTTTTCCAATTATAGGTGCTGAAAAACTGTTTTCATCATAAAACAATGTCGTATAATCGCTTATATCAAGTGTTTCGGAGCCGTTAGGTGCAAGTTTGTTTTGATCCCTAAATTCAAAACTATAATACTCTACTGGAAATGTCATCAATATATTTCCAGCTTCATTTCGATTCTTAGTGGTTAAATAATATAAATTATCTTCGCCCAACACTAAACTTTCAACTCTTCTATAAAAAAGCACATCATCTTTATAGTTCATACTCAGATTTCCTGTTGCATTTTCATATTCCAATCGGCTTCCCTTAATCGGCTCTTCCTCTTTCGCTAGACCACGGGCAATCATTAAATGATCATTTGTTATTAAATATTCACGATAAGTATTATCGTTTCTTTTAAAACAAACTAATTTAAAATCACATTCATTTATTTTAGTGTCAATAGATCCTATATATTTATAACGACCAACAATTCTTCCGCCGATTTCTACATAAGCTGCAATATACTCACGAGAATTAGTATATTTTGTGAGAGCTGTATTAGCATCCAATTCACGATAGGGAATAGCATTATCAACGGTTTGTAAAACTCTCACTCCTTCTGTTACTTTCACTTCTTCTTCAGTGATTATTTTATCGCCAACATTTGAAACAGCTCCTGTATCAAATAAAAATAAATGTTCATCACCAATTTTTTCTAGTGATACACTATTAATTTTAACATCCTTTATCTGATTATAGTAATTTATAAGTGCGCCATCAAAAGCACCTAATCCATTGTCAAGGTCACCTGCTTGTCTACGTTCAAAGTCCGTATCAATCAATAGTGTATTATCAAATGAACTTATAATGTTGTCGCCATCTAACAACTTAGCATTATAACCTCCATCTTCAAAAGTACAACTCTCAATCCCATGGACCGTCTCTTTTGCATCACTTGAAAAAGAGGGTACAACAATTTTATCAAAATCTTTTAAATTAAGTTTGTATGAATTAACAGATGTAACTACCACATTTGGATTTCGGTCTAACGACTTATTACTTTCATTAGAACTACATCCAACTAAAGTACTACTCATTATACCGCCCACCATTACCATGGTTAATACTAACGGCTTAACCTTAAAACTTTTAAAGTTATTGTTTTTTTCTAATTTGAATTTCATTAACATCATCCCCTTGCTTTTAAAATATTAATTAACATTCATTTTATTTGTTTTTTTATAAACAAAATGTTCTTATAGTTAAAACTTATAAAAAAACAAGAAAAAATCTTGTTTTTATGGTCTACATTCGCCTGTTATAGGGTCTACACCATTTTGACATTGATTTGAAGCCCAACAATCTTTCCATGTTTCACCACCAACGAAAGCCATTAGGAAAGTTACTATTGTAGCCAATAAGAAAACTAATACAGCTGCCAAAGCTCTTTTAACTAATGTTTGTTGATTCTTTTTAATTTCATCTTCCTTAGAAGCAATAACCGCTTTACCTAAATCAATTGTGCCTAAAATAATCAACCCAATTGGGATTAATATTTGAATTACTAATAATACAGATTTAATAAAGCCAATTATTGGAAGTAATTCTTCTCTAGTACACTCTAACATTAACATTTTAATTCCTCCTCATATTTACATAATACTTTTATTTATAACGTTTGTCAATTATTTAACTTTATATATTACTAAACCTTTACATAACAATCCTTTATTACTAGGGGTATTAGCTTAAATAATTACTTTTTTATTTTTCTTACAAATATGCTATATCAGTTATTCTTTCATGTACATCTATAGAAGAGGCAGACCAGCAACCTTGCCAACTATCTTCTCCAACAAAATTCATTACAAAATTAACGATTGCAACTACTAAGAATACTAGAACAGCTGCAAGGCATCTACTTATAAATTTCTTTTGTTCTTTTTTAATATTTTCCTCATTACTTGAAATTACTGCTTTACCAAAATCAATACTTCCCATTAAAATTAAAGCGATTGGAACCAATATTTGAATTAACTCCACTATATTCCTAATTAATCCTAATATTTTAGCAAGATTCGGATCTGAGCAATCGACAGCTAACATCAACATTAAATTACCTCCCTTATTAGAACACTTGTCTTATTCTAGAATTTAAATAAACCTAATATTTTACCTTTTTCTTCATATTCTTCTTCGTTAGTTTTTTGCCTAATGAAACCTAATTTACC
>JAQVMY010000098.1 GCA_028703405.1 Bacilli bacterium | reverse complement strand
CACCGAAAGCCTGAATACTATATCCTGTTTTTCGTGCGTAAGATTTAGAACCAAGGCCTTTTATAACTTCATTTTTAGTTCTTTTCGTATCAAATTGATACATACTCCTATTTTTTAAATGATTTAAAGCATTGGCATCAGTAGTCGACCTGCTTCTTGCATAATCAACACTTGTAGTCCCATCAAGACGCGTACCAGTATTTTTATCCACTATTGAAACTCTAATAGCCTCAAGTTCATCTACAGTGCTGTTAATATTTACAGAATGGTTCCAACACAAAGAACCAGGAACATCCACATTACATGATCCTGCAATATCGCCATCCCCTTCACCAATATCACTATCTGAATCACCAAATAAATTAGTTTGGAACATAAAAACTGATGATAATACAATTAACAATAAAAGCAATTTTTTCTTCATAAATTTCCTCCTACTAAAATCTGAAATCTTTCTTTCTATTTAACACAATTATTAAACCAACACTAAACAAAGCAATACTAGGTAAAATATATATGTAATATTTAAGATAAAATTGTAAGATATCAAATAAGTAATCTTCGTCTTCTTTTGTTTCTTCAACTGGTAGTTGATTTTTTTTATGTTTATCAACTTCTTTTTTAAACTCTTCATAAGAGTAATTAACTCGAACCCATTTTTTACACAAACTAATTTCACTTAAGCCTTTACATACTGGATCTTTGTAATATTTATTAAATGGTGGCAATGTGGCATATTTACTAAGTAATAATGTCTCACGACAAATTCTATCAACAGTATGAACCTCATATCTTACTGTTACACCATTTTTATATCCTTTTAATTTTATTTCATTTGGATTAGAAGATTTTTCATTATAATAATAACTTTTATTTTTTACGCTATCAACAATATACACATCTGGGTGAAGATTGCTTAAGGTAACAATAAATTCTACTGAATTACTTTTTTCTATATAGTCGATACTAACCACTATGTTTGATGCTATAGCATTTAATCTGGCTTTCTCTTTATAATCACAAGTAAACATATCTTCGGCATTTGCAATACTAGGAAATAATATGAATGAAATTAACAAGATACTGAATAAATAATATTTTTTCATCATATCATCCTCTCATTATACAATTATATCATATTTTTTGAATTTATCTATATTTTCAACAGTTACTTTACACTATTTCAATTGATATATATATTGCATATCTCTAACATCGAAAGTAATAAATATTTTGTCAGCATTCTCTACTTCTCTAACAACTTCTATATAATAATCATTTGCCTTTCTTGTTTTTTGTGGTTTTATTTCTTTCAAATCTAATGTATGTTGTTTTACTTGACCATCTATTTCATAAGTAATTGTTCCAAAAATATTTATAAATTGATAAATATCTATAATTGGTATGATTGCTAAATCATTATCCCAATTAATAGAACCTTTAAGATATATCAGTGTTTTATCTACCACATTATAAATATCTTGTTTAACATACTCATAAGAAGGATAACATTCTGAAGCATTGACACAAAATTTATAATCTAGTTTATGTTCTCTATCAATTTTAAACTCATCTATTTTAAGAGTCGTTTTGCCTAAAATACTATTTTCAAAAGACAACTCATCACCTAATTTATAACTAGTTATTTTATTAATATTATCCAACTCTCTTGGTTTAAGATTTATTTTAACATATTTAGGATTCCATCTACCATTTGAAAATCCAAAAGTATCCAAAAACTTAAATTGGAAATTTTCAGTAGTTAAATACTCATCAGGAACTTCATAGATTAATAAATGTTTTGCAAAATCCCGAGTTATATCAGAATCACTATAGTTAAAACCTATATCTGTGGCTAAATCGTTAAAACCAAATTTATGATAATAAATTTTTTTATTGACAACTAGTTGTGTTCTAGCAACATCCAATTTTATTTTTTGAGGATTATGTTTTTTTAACTTAATTTCAACAATGACAAAGGACATCCCATTACGACTTACCTTTTCATTTTTAGGATTTTTTTTAGTAATAAAACTTCTATTAACTTGCATTGTAAAATTACTAGTAATAAACGCTGATCCTTCATTATAAGCTTTATTATAAATATTTTGATTAAAATATACAATAAAGAAAGTAACCCCAATTAATAGCAATATTCCCATGTTTATTAAAAACTTGTTTTCAAAATAAACATATTTTGAAAATCTTGCTCTTCTTCTTAGATTGCGATGAGCTTTATTAGTATCAACCGATATTTCAAATTCAAACTCTTCATCATCAGTTTCTTCAATTTCTAATTCTGCTAAATCCTGACCAAAATTAAATTTTTTAATATCAAATCCTGTTGCATATACAAACGCTTTTATAATTGTAAACATTTGAAATAAGGTTGATATTAGTAACAAATCCCTGGCAAAACGTATTGTTCTAATGTGAACAACTTGTTCTATCATATCATTTATAACTGATGAGGAATGATTTAAAACAACAATAATTCCAATATATACAGCAATGTTAATAACATAAAATAAATATGGCTTTTCTTTTTTAAATAATACCCAAAGAACAATTACAGATATTATAATAATTACAATGGGTGCCATAAATAAATAAACATTAAATAATTTATCATGGGCTGTAGGATCAATGGTAACGGTTGAAGAACTTAAATATTCACTAAAGAAGGCCATTAATAGAGTAATACGGTATATTAAAAATGAAATTAATATAGACAAAATTAAATGTATGGTTTTAAATTGTTTTATAAAAAAGGCATATGGCTTTTTTAATATCATTTAATACACCCCTATTCTTACTATCTATATATAGTATATCGTAAAAACATAAAAAAAAAAAGAACATTTCATTTATTTGCCTTTTTTTAACACTTTTATTTACTAGTTTTGAAACTATAATTAATATTTTTTTGTAATATGATATAATTAAACAAATTAATATAAATAGAAAGGAATAAATATGAGTAAAATAATATTATTAACAGCACTTCCAAGAACAGGTAAAAGCACAGCCATAGAAAAAATTATTAATAAACTAGGGAAAGATAATTGTGTTGGTTTTTTCACTAAAGAAGTAAGAAATAATAAATTCGAAATCATAGATTTACTTTATTTCTACTAATTTTTTATTTTTATAAAAAAAATCAACTCATTTCTGAATTGACATTTATCTTATCAATTGAACAAAGTTCAACTGGATTCTTTAATGGTACGGGAGATGAGACTTGAACTC
>JAQVMY010000097.1 GCA_028703405.1 Bacilli bacterium | reverse complement strand
TTTAGTGTTTGTATTAATGAACATGTTAAATACGGCAGCGCAGGTTTCCCTTTACCAGGAGGAACAGTCGGAATATTTGATGAAAATCAAAATGAACTAGGTTATAATCAATTGGGTGAAATTTGCATTTGTACACCTAGTACAATGTTAGGGTATTATAAAAATGCTGAAGCAACAAATTCAATATTGAGAACACATAAAGATGGTAAAGTGTGGATTCATACTGAAGATCTAGGACAGATTGACCAAGACGGATTTTTATGGGTTTCTGATAGAATAAAAAATGTTATTATAAGACATGATGGATTTAAAGTTTATCCTTCAATGATAGAGAATGTTATACTATCGCATCCAGCAGTCGAGCAATGTAAAGTTGTTGGAATTAAAGATACTAATTATCCACAAGGACAAAAACCTAAAGCACACATTAAGCTAAAAGTTGAATATGAAAAAAATGAGCAAAGAATATTAAATGAGATTGCTATAATTTGTGAAGAAACTTTAGCAGAGTATGTTGTGCCACATGACTTTAAAATTAGAGAAGACTATCCATTAACACCAATTGGGAAAATTGATACACGAAAACTCCAAGAAGAAGAAATAATTAAAGAACAAGGTAAAGTTCTTAAAAAAACATTTTAAAAGAGTAATTCTAAACGAATTACTTTTTCTTTTTGCTAAACAATGATATAATGCTATTAGTGATATATTGGAGTAGAGGTGTCTTATGTATATAGGTATTACAATAATATTATGCAGTTTTCTTTATGTGTTTTTAGTAGCATATAATTATTACTCTAAACAAAGAATCGAATCAACAGAAACAAAAGTTTATGGATATATGATTATTGTGAGTATCTTTTCATTATTTTTTGAGTTTTTAAGCATTCTTTTTGTTAGTCAATTTGAAAACTATTATATGTTAAGTCAAATCGTAAATAGATTGTTTATGCTCTGTGTTTTAGGGTGGACTTCTTTATTAACACATTATATTTTTACAATATCGTTTATAGAAAATGATAATAGGACTAAAAAACAAAAAAGTATTGCACAAAATTTTTTCAAACCATTTGTATTGTTAGTTTTATTATTAGCTATCCTATTAATGTTTTTACCTTTAGAATTTCATAGTTACAATAGCATAGTATACTCTTTTGGAATAGCCACAACTTTGTTAAGTTTAATTGTTGGAGGTTATGTTATTGCTTGGATAATTTTTGGTATTATGAATTATAAATCTTTAAAAACAAAAAAGTATTTACCAGTATTTGTTTTTATTGTATGTGTTCTTATTACTCTAATAGTAAGGACTATAAACCCTAGTTTACTTTTAATTAATGCAACAGTTTCACTAGTTACGGTTTTGATGTATCATACTATTGAAAATCCAGATTTAAAAATGATAACTCAGTTAAATCTTGCTAAAGAACAAGCTGAAAAAGCTAACAATGCTAAAAGTGACTTTTTATCTAGTATGAGCCATGAAATTAGAACACCACTTAATGCAATTGTTGGATTTAGTCAATGTATAGGAGAATCAGAAACATTAGAAGATGCAAAAGAGAATGCAGGCGATGTTTTAAAAGCTTCTGAAATTTTGCTTGAACTTGTTAATGGGGTTCTTGATATATCAAAAATAGAAGCTGGAAAACTAGAAATCGTTAATTCTAATTATGAAGTTCAAAAATTATTTAAAGATATGACAAAACTAATTGTTCCTAAAGCAGAAGAAAAAGGATTAGAATTCAAAATTAAGATTGCTGAAGATATTCCAGCATATTTATATGGAGATTCCGCTAATATTAAAAAGGTTATCATTAATTTATTAACTAATGCTGTTAAATACACAAAAAAGGGATGTGTAGAATTCACTGTCAATAGTGTTATAAAAAACAAAATATGTAGGTTAATGATATCGGTAGAAGACACCGGACGTGGAATAAAACCAGAAGATATAGATAAATTATTTAAAAAATTTCAAAGACTTGATGAAGATTTAAACACTACAATTGAAGGAACAGGACTAGGACTTGCAATTACAAAACAATTAGTAGAATTGATGCAAGGCAAGATAGTTGTTCAAAGTAAGTATGGCGAAGGTTCAAAATTTACTGTCAGTCTAGATCAAAGAATAGAAAAAGTTGAAAAAGTCGAAACGCTTGAAAATGATGATATAGTTGAAGAAATTGATTTAACAGATAAAAATATATTAGTTGTCGATGATAACAAATTAAATTTAAAATTAGTGAGTAAATTATTAACAAAATATAATGCTAAAATGGTTTTGGTTGAAAGTGGTCAAGAATGTTTGGATTTGATTGATAATGGACAAAAATATGATTTAATTTTACTAGATGATATGATGCCGAAAATGAGAGGAACTGAGGTATTAAAGAGGTTAAAATCAAATGATGATTTCAATATACCAATAATCGCTCTTACTGCAAATGCTATAACAGGTATGCGTGAAAAATACTTAAAAGCTGGTTTTGACGATTACTTATCTAAACCAATTGATAAAACAGAGTTGAATCGTATATTATTAACATATATAAAACAAAATCAACAAAAAAAATTAGATATAAATGATAAAAAAGTATTAATAGTAGATGATAATCTAATTAATATAAAAGTTGCAAAGAAAATCCTTGAAACTTATAAATTAAAGATTGATTCAGTAATTAGTGGTAAAGAGTGTATTGAAAAATTTAAGGATGGATATAAGTGTGACTTAATTTTAATGGATGACATGATGCCGGAATTAAGTGGAACTAGTACCTTAAAAGAATTAAAAAAAATTAATGGATTCAATATACCAACAATTGCTCTTACTGCAAACGCAGTTGATGGTGCCAAATCAAAGTATTTAACTGAAGGTTTTGATGGATATATATCAAAACCTATTGATAGAGAATTACTAAAGGAAATATTACAAAAGTATTTATCAAATTAATAAAAATAAAGAGATTGATATAACAATCTTTTTTTGTTGTAATTTCAAGAACTAATAATTAAATTGCTAAGATATAATTTATAACCAAAATGGTTAAATATCATAAGATAATGATAAAGGAGGTAACCTATGATTGTAGTAGATGCAGGTCATGGAGGAGATGATCCGGGTGCAACAGGGAATGGAATTGTTGAAAAAGATTTAAATTTATCAATATCGCAATATATGGCTAATCGTTTTGAAGAATTAGGTATTCCATTTGAAATGACAAGGACCACAGATGAAACTTTGAGTCCTACAGAAAGAGT
>JAQVMY010000096.1 GCA_028703405.1 Bacilli bacterium | reverse complement strand
CTGAAATGCTAGCATTTAAACTCTCACATTTTTTATTCATTTTAATATATAAATTATGATCACATAGTTTTAATATATCTTGATTTATGCCATTAGCTTCACTACCAATTATTAAAGCATGTTTATTAGGCTCTGGTTTTGCCAAAACCCCTTTATTAACATCTGTTCCATAAATAATATAATTATCTTTTTTTAGTTTATTTAAATAAGGAACAATATCATTAATAATAATATTAATATTAAATAACATTCCTTCTGTAGCTCTTATTACTTTAGGATTATATAAATAAACACTTTTTTTACTAATGATAATAGTATCATAATTAAATGCTACGGCGGATCTGATAATGGTGCCCAAATTACCAGGATCTTTAATATCATCTAAAATTAAAACATTCCCTTTGATATCTTTTTCTTTTAAAGTATGACATAAGCCAATTACTTTAGGCGGATTTGTTAAATTAGTTACTTTCTTTAAAATATCTCCTGTCATATAAGTAACATCTTCATATATATTAGCTTCTTTTTCTAAAAGAAATATTTCTTTAATATAATTATTTTTAATGGCTTCTTCAACTAAATACTGGCCTTCAACTAAAAACAAATTATTATTCTTAATATATTTTTTATCTTTTAATTTGATTAATAATTTTATTTTGGGATTATTAAGAGATTCAATCATAATTAAACTCCTTCCTTAACTTGAATATATCAATATTTTTAGGTTTATGCAATTTAAAAATTCAACCTTAAGGTTGAATTTTAAACTTTAATTAGCTAAATTGATTGGCTGACCATCTATTGTTCCACTTGCTACACCATCAACAATTTCAAAATAAAAGGCATCACCATTTTTAGCATAATCACTAGTTAAATCATTATTTTTAAAAATTGATTCTGGTTTACTAACATCTTCAAAAAAACTAACAAAAATATTATCTTTATCAAAGTATGTTTTATAAACACTACTTTCCCCTTCTTCAATTGTATAAGTTAATGTAGCATAACCATCTTTAATTTTAGTATATTCATTAATCATAATAAGATTATCATTTTCATATATGCTCATAGTTGTAGAATCGGTTTTTTTATCATAATCAGCAACAAATTTTCCTTCCTCATCTTGAGCATTTGTAAATGTTATAGTGCATACACTACCATTCATTTTATACTTAACATTATTATAAATGATTAAAGAAAAAGCAGCGGCAGATTCATCTAAACCACACATTGTAGCAGGAATAGTAGCTAAATCAACGGATGCTAATCCTAACATAGCCATTCCTAACGAAATATTTTCATTATCTTCAATGGTATTATTAAGAGCATCTATTTTTTTACCTTTTAATTCAACATATTTAGTATAAGATTCTGACAAATTATTAACTTTGGTTTTATCTGTTATTTTTTTATTATTATTACTAGAATTTAAATTATTATTATCTTCTTTATTTCCACATCCTACAAAGAACGTTAAAATTAAAGAACTAAGTATTATAATCTTTAAATGTTTTTTCATGACTTTTTACTCTCTTTATTATTTGATTTAGCAATTTTAGATAATATTTTATCAACTGCACTATTTAGTTTTCCTAATAAGGGAATCGTATAACTTTTATAATTATAAGCTTTAACTGAAGCTATAATAACTACAATTAAAACCACTATCCCTAAAATAGTTGATAGTAATCCAACTAAAGCTAATCCTGCTAAACCACTTCCATAATAATATGGATTACTAAATGAACTAATTATACCTCCTAGAATAACTAAAATAATAAACATAAATACTGAACTAACAATATTTAAACTAATAGATTGTACGGCATGTTTTTTAACAAAATCACTCTTTTTTTCAAGAAAATATATAACTAATGGTACGGCCCAAGAAAAGAACTTTAATCCCGGTACAAATGCTAATATAGCTCCTCCAACATAAGTAAGTAAAGCCATAATATTAGCATCTACATTAGCAATTGATGATTGGTGTTTTTTTATTTTTTCTTTCATATTTTTACCTCTTTCTTCACATTTTACTCAAGTTAGAACCTTTAAAAATATTATCACCACACCTCTCTTATTAATTATATTATATTATATTATTTTCATCTAAAAAAAACAATGAATTTTCATTATTTTTTTTTAAAAATATTTCCAAATCTCTTCACACTAACATTTTAATTGTTTTCGGGCTTGTTTATAATAAGGATAAAAATTAGCAACATAATTCCAATAATCTTTAGAATGATTCATGTATTTAAAATGACATAACTCATGAATAATAACATAATCAATTAAACTAATATCTTTCTTAATTAATTCCATATTTAAAGTTATGCTCATATTCTTTTTATTACATACCCCCCATTTAGAAGTCATTTTGCGAATTTTAAGATTAAACTGGGGAATATCAGGAAATAATAATTTTATTTGATTTAGACGTTGATTAAATACTTCACTAGCTTTACTATAAATATAATTTAAAGCTTCCGTTTTAGAATTGGCATAAATATCATTATTATCAATATAAGGTTTTGTATCTTGAATAATAAAATGTAAATCATTACCTAAATATCTTAAATCTTCTTTTTTTTCATTAAGAATATTATTATACATTTTAATAATACTTATTTGATTTTTTATCAATAATTTTTCGATATAATTATTTGAGATTAATCGATTAGCACTAACATATATTTTTAAATCACTTTTAACTCGAAAATAAATATTTTTAATCTTTTTACGATTAATAATATAAATATATTCCTTTTGGTTAAGAATTATTTTGTTTTCCATATTAAGATAAATTCTCATTTTCTATAACTGGAATATCTTGAGGTAATGTAGGTATTTCAGATGATTTTAAATTATCTAAAGAGTAGATTAATTCATATGAAATAACATCTAATATGGGAGGGTATGTTTCTAAAATTTCATTTTCGGCCTTAATTTTTATTATATCCCCTAATTTAAGTCCTTCATCCAATGTAATTGATATTTCTTGATAACCACTTATTATTTTTTCATTTGAAAATGGTTTTACTAAATAACTTTGTTTACTGGCATTGACTATAACAGCATAAAATTCTATTTCTTTATTTTGATTTTCTATCATCCATAATACATAGATAGCTATAAAAGTTATTAAAAAGGAAAAAATAAATGATAATAATGTTTTTTTATTCATCTTTATCACCTCGATTAGTGAATTTTATTATGATTGGGGTTCCAGTTAAATCAATCGATTCTCTTATTTTATTTTCTAAATATCTTTCATAA
>JAQVMY010000023.1 GCA_028703405.1 Bacilli bacterium | reverse complement strand
AAAGTAAAGAGTATGATACAGATGATTTAATTAGTATTGGTACAATTGGTTTAGTAAAAGGAATAGATTCATATAAACCTGCTAAGAATACTAGAATTACTACTTATACAGCCAGATGCATTGAAAACGCAATACTCACGTTACGGAAACAATTTTAGCTTTCGAAAATACCATTAATATTTTAAAGAATATTGTTAATCTTAAATTTCATTATAAAATAGAAAATCAGATAGAACCTATAAAAATAAACCAAAATAGTCCTGTAGGCACTCAAATAAAGCACTATAGACAAAAATTAGGAATACAACAAAAAGATATATCAGTATTAATAAAAGTAAATAGATTTACAATGCACCATATTGAAAATAACAATTACAAGCAAATTTATTTTCCTGATACAATTAAAAAAATAATAAATTATTTAGATATAGAAAAAAAGATTATCTGGAATGATAAGTATTTAAAGTTTATAATTTATGATGAATATAAAGAAATTACTAATTTTAGATTGAAAGCAAACCTAAACAAAAAAGATATGGCTTCTTTATTAAATGTCAATACGTGTACATTAAGTAAATGGGAAAAAGGTATTTCAAAAATATCCAGAAAAAATTATGATAAATTCAAATTATTATTAGATTTGCAAAATAAAAAAGAAAATTATGTTTTTAATGATAATTATTTATTATTTTTAAAAAATAATCCTCAAATACAAATTTTAAATTACATAAAGAAGGAACAAGTTGATATTAAAGAATTTTCGAAAAGAATGAATAGGCATCCTATTAACATTAAAAAGATGATAAACGGAAGAACAACAATTACCCGAAAACAATATTACAAATTTAAAGAATTATTAAAAAGTCAAGAACTTGGAATTATTACTAGTGATCCGTACATTAATTTTATTAAAACCGAACAAGCAAATTATATATATAAATTTTTAAAAAATAATAATATGTCAAGAGCAGAGTTATCAAGAAAACTTAGTGTTGGCAGATGCACAGTAGAAAGATGGATTAGAAACGAAATAGTTATATCTAAAAAAAATTATTATAATTTAATGAATTTTGTTAACGAATACACTAAATAAAAAAAAGGCACTAACAAAATCAATTGTTAGTGCCTTTTAAATCTTCTTTCGTTATTTCTAATATCTTTTTTATTATCTTTTTCTTGGAATTGAAATCAGTTTTTAAATCATCTACTGCTTTTAGACAAAGAGTTGCATGAAATAAAGCAACTGCCTTTGATAAGTCTTTAATTCCTTTTTCATCAGTAGGATAATTCACAAAAATTTTCACGCAACACCTCCCCACTTTAAAAATATTAAAAAATAGTTATTTTATGTATATCAATTACCGTTTTTTGTTTTTGCGTTGTAATTTCAATATAAAAATTATTACTGGATAAAGTATTAATTCGCTCCCTGTCATCGCCACTAATTAAGTTATCAACTATTATTTCACAATAAGTTACAGAATTTTTTACTGGATATATAATTTCGTATTTTTGTTCATTTAAAATGTCTATTACTAAATTCCGTGTTTCTTCAAATTGAATTTTATAATCTTCCCTAAATTGATTAATTGCTTCATCACTAGCATCTTCACATTTTATTTTTTGCTTTTTTATTTTTGGATTTAATTTTTCAACAGTAAAATATGTATATTTTAAATCCTTTAAAAGATTTACTTTTCTTTCTAATGTACCACTTTTATAACAAGAAAACTTGTCATAAACAATTGTTTCTCTAAATATTGGGAAACCAATGGTAGGAAAAATAATAGTCTTATAATGAAGTTGTTTTACTTCCTCTGGGGTTAATAAATCTCTACCCATTAAGCCTGTTGATCTATTACCATTATAATCCAATTTGCTAACTGATTGACTTATAGAATTTGATTCAATTGTTTTCTTTCCTAATCGTTTACTAATTGCTTCAGCAGTTTCCTGAGTGTTAGTTTTAAGATAAATTAATCCACAATTATCTAAAATTATTTGAGAAACATCTTTTCCGTAAACATTATCCAATTGAGATAGGGATTGAATAAAAAAATGAAATCTCATCCCTCTTGATCGAGCAATTGATACAATTGCTTCAATATCAGATAAAGGAGGACAATTAGCAAATTCATCTAACATCCAATCTATTTGAATTGGAAGCTTTTTATTTTCTTTGGAATTTGCTAATTTAACCAACTCTCTATATAATAGCCCTACGATTATAGTAATTAAAGAATAATAGGTTTTATCTTCGTCTGGTACTATGATGTAAATTACAGTTTCTTTCTTTCCTAAAATATCAAAATCAAAATCATTACTGGATGTTATATTTGCAACATTAATGTCATCAAATAAAGCCATTTTCTCTGCAAATGTAGCTGTAATAGATTTATATGTATTTTCAGCAGATGAAAAAATTGAAGTTAAACTATCTTTACTTTTTACACCATAAGGCTTAGTATCTATATAATTTTGAAGTATCGAAAAATTTTCTTCATCCATGGATGAATTTTGAAACTTTTTTATACTAGTTAAAGTAATATTTTCCCTTATTATTTTTCCTTTTTTATATTCTTCTAAAAAAAGCCCGATTAATCCTTCTAATAAATTTCTAGCTGAATTATTCCAAAAGGGATCTTTTTCTTTCCCTTTGTCTGTCATAATCATTGTAGATAATGAAGTTATCAATCTATTAGTTTCTGCTAAGTGTTTCATAGAGATATTTTTTAAGTCTAATAATTTGATTTCTAACTGGTTTAATTTTATTGTGATTTCTGATATTGTTTCTTCTTTATCTATAACACTTACATTTTCTTTTTTTAAAACTACAATATTTTCCTTTAATGATTCAATTATACTGTAATTATAATTTACATCATTTTCTATTTTAACAGCTTCAGAATCATATTTCATATATGATTCATATTCTCTTATAATCGGTTCTAATAAGTTTATTTTATTAGATAATTCTGGATTCCTAAAATCAATAGTATAAATTTCGTACCCATTATTTAGAAACATCTTACTAGTAGTTTGATATATTTCTCCTTTAGGATCAGTTATAAAAACACTTCTCTTTTTTTTAGAATTAGCTATAAAAGTACAGCTAGGTATAACTGCTGTAACAGATTTACCGCTTCCTGTACTACCTAAATATACATAGTGAGGTGTTTCTCGATCAAACCAGACAAATTTATTATCTTTACTATACCAAATCGGGAATCCAGATATAAATAAATCATTAGAAATAAATGAAAAACAGTTTATTATTCAATGGGAAATGATAATTAGAAATTACGAAAAGAAAAAAGATGCAATTTCTTACATCTTACAATAAATTTCAAGCAATCGTTAATATATGGTTGTTTTTTATTTGCTATCTTTTAAAAATTTTGTTAAAACTCTTTCTAATTCTGAAATATTAATTGGTTTCCCCAGGTAATCATCAAAACCATTTGATATATACTTTTCTTTTGCGTTAACATCGACATCAGCCGTTAAAACAACAATTGGTACAGAATAACCTCCAGTTTTTAATTTTGTCATCATTTCTGTGCCGCTCATGTTAGGCATCATTTCATCCGCAAGTAATAGATCATACTTCTCACCTTTACTTATCAAATCAATACATTCCTGCCCACTAGATGCTTCAAACATTTCACATTTATAGTTTTTTAATAATCTTGCAGCTACTTTTAGATTCAAATTATTATCATCAATTAATAATATCTTTTTTCCAAGAAATTCAAGATGATTAATTATTTCTTTTGTTTCTGTATTTATAGGTTTTGGCTCTGAATTAGTATTTATCGGTTTCAATTTATCAATATCAATTACATTGTCTTTAAAATTATCTTTATTAATATTTTCATTAATACTTTTGATTCTCTGATTTAAAGTAATAGTAAATTTTGATCCACTTCCATAAACACTTTGAACAGTTACATTTCCACCCATTAATTCCACTATATGTTTTGTTATAGCAAGACCTAATCCTGTTCCTTCTGTTGTAGTATTTTTATCTTCTTCTAATCTGTTAAACTTTGTAAATAACTTATCAATTTGTTCTGGTTTTATTCCTCTTCCTGTATCTTCTACTGCTATAATTAATCTACATGTATCTCCTTTATTTATACAATTTACAATTAAATCTACCTGTCCTGCATTTGTATATTTTACTGCATTTGTTAATAAATTTAATAAAACTTTTTTTATATTTGCATAATCTCCAAATAAATTGTTAGGAAGATCAGGTGCAATTTTAAGATTTAAAGGTAATCCTTTCTCTTTGAACTTATAATCAATAATTTTTGCCGTTTTATCAAACAACTGATAAGGATTATAATCACGATCAGTTATTTCAATATTACCTGATTCTATTTTTGACATATCTAAAACATTTCCAACTATTTCAAGTAAAACATTTGAGGCATTAACAATATCTTTTGAGTTTTCTTTAGATTCCTCTAATGTTTCAGCATCTTCATTTAGTTGACTAAGACCTATTATGGCATTTAATGGAGTTCTTATCTCATGACTCATACTAGAGAGGAAATCAGATTTAGCTCTGTTGGCTTTTTCAGCCATATCTTTTGCAAGCTCCATTTCATGGAGCATTTTTAAATCTGGGTTTTCTATTGTATGATATAGAATTATAACAATTAATCCAAATAAAGCATTAGCTAATAAAGCTTGTGGGTAGATATTCTGTATTATGGCAATTATCCCCATTAATACTATAAAAATTATTACTGGATAATATCCTTTGTCTTTTAAGTTCTTTCTGTTTTTTAAGAGAAAAGTAAGCATAATAAATATTAATAAACCACACATTGCAAATACAAAATTAACACTTGGTCCATAAGAATAAGAGTCTTTTGTTTCTGTGTATAGATATACTGGTAATATTGAGATTACACTAACACCTATTAAATAAAATATTTTATATATTGTATAAAGGATTTTGTATTTTTGTTTATAATCAATATCAGATTCTTTATGAGATATTACAAAAGCATATAAGCCAAAAACTGTGACCCAACTAAAAATACAAACATTAAAAATTTTTAAAATTATTGGTATAAAAGTAGTCAATTCAATCATTATAAAAAACAAGATTGATAATTCTATAATTAAAGAAACAAGTGTAACAATTATAATTTTCTTAAAAATTCTATTTTCTGCTGTATTCATTTTCTTTTTCAAGAAAAATAATATTGCAACAATTCCTGTATAAATTAATGCAGAAATTGATAAATAAATTGTACTATTCACACTATACCTCCAAAATAAGAATTACGAAATATTATTACAATATACTACTTCACTTTATTTAATATTAAAGGGTGTCCTTTTTTATCTTCAACATATTTTTTCCCTAATTCTTCTAATTTTCTAAAATCATATTTATTATTATCCGTATAAGGCATTGATTCAATAAATGAATAATGTTTTGGAATCATATTCTCTTTTAAACTTGTACTACATAAAACTTTGATTTCTTCTTCAACCTTTTCTAATTCAGTTAAATATTCATCTTTTAAAGTATAAAATAGCATAGGAACATGTTCCTCTTCTTCATCTGGTACTGCAATTGCCATACATTCTTTTACTGCAGGATGTTTTTCAATCACACTTTCTATAGCCATAGGGGAAATTTTAAAACCTAATCTTACTATTACCCTTTGGCTTCTACCTTCAAGAGTTAAATACCCTTCGGCATCCATAGATCCAAGATCTCCTGTATGAACCCAATAAGCTCCATCAACATGTTTTTGTTTTATTCTATTTGTTTCATCTTCATTGTTACTATATTCCATAAACATGGTATCAGTTTTATAACAAACTTCACCTATTTCTCCATACTTTAGTTCTTTTTTTGCCTCAGTATCATAAATAATTACTTCATCACCAAATTTTGGAATACCTACAGTACCAAATTTATTAGCATTATTAGGATTATATGTTACAGCTCCTAATCCTTCGTTATTCCCATAGCCATTGATTATTCCTAAGCCCAATATTTCTTTAAGTTGTTTTAATTCTTCAATAGTAATTTTATCTCCACCAGATATTAGACATTCCATCTCTTCTAAATCTTTCTTTTTGATTTTAGAAATGTTATCTGCTAAATATCTATAATGAAACGGAGCTGCAAAACACAAATTAAATTTTCCCATATTATTAAATACAACATTTGGATCAAATTTTGGAGATAATTCAGCTTTCATTCCAAATGCTAACGCTAAGAATAATGAATCTGCTAATCCGTATGCAACAAATGGCGGAACTACGACTAACAAACTCTTTTTTGGAGCAAATGGTAAATCTGAATAAGATAATTTATCAACAAATGATGTAAAAGAGTAATCATTATGCACTATACTTTTTGCAATTCCTGTTGTTCCAGATGACTGTACGATTACACTTGGTTTTTCTTTATCAAATTTTTCTGGTTGAATATCCAAGTTACCATTAGCTTGTTTTATAAATTCTTGAAATGGTATAAATTTACTCTCATTTGGAATATCGACAGTATTACCATCTATTTTATTTTTTAATTTATAACCTAATCTTTGAATCATTGATAATGAATCACTCGGAGAAACAGTTAATACTTTTTTTATATCAGTATTATTGATAATTTCTCCCACTTTTGGAGCAACCATATCTAATGAAACCATAATTTTACAATCATGTTCTGTTAAATAATGCTCTAAGTCTTTTGCAGATGCTCTAACATCTAGCCATTTTGATATTGCCCCAATTTTATTAAGTGCAAGTAAATTCACAGCAACTTCTGGGGTATTAATCATAGCTACTGCTACAATATCTCCTCTTTTTACTCCCATTTGTTGATAAGCAAGTGCTGTCTTATCAACTTCATTTTTAAGATTTTGGTATGTTAAGTGATTACCAAAATATCCAAGAGAATTATATCCCATATTATCTAAATTACTATTAAATACTAATTGATATAAAGTTTGATTTACATCAAATTCTCTTATTGGACTTTCCCTATAAAATTTGTACTGTGGTTTGTCGATTGAAACATATCCAGTTCTTAATCTATCTTCCATAAAAAATCCCCCTATTGCCACCTATAAGCAATAATATTATAACATTAAAAATCGAAAATTGTCAAATTTTGGTTATAGTCTTTATTAGCAAATAAAATAGAGAGTTTGCTAATAAAAATTTAAGAACGATATGTCAAGTTTAACTATACTTTTTGAATAAAATATAATCATTATTAGACTTATGTATAATTATAAAATTTAAATTAATTATATTAGTTAATGTTAATATTATAGTTTGGATTGACAATTAAAAGGCTAGATTGACTAATGATAAGATTGTTCACTTTTTTTTATAAAATATATTTAGAGGTGATATTTATGTATTTTGAAAGAATAAAGTTTACAAGAGAAGATTTAGACCTGACTCAAAGAGAGATTTCTGAAATTTTAGGAATCAAAAGAGGTATTTACACAGCTATGGAAAATGGACTAGTTTCATTTCCTTTACCTTTAATAGAAAAATTAGCCGATTACTTTAATTTAAGTATCGATTATTTAGTAGGAATATCCAATATTAAAAGATACACTATTACTCCAAAGCCAGCTAACTTTAAAAATTTGGGAAAAAACATAAGAAAAATAAGAAGAAAGAATAGACTAACTCAAGAAAATATTGCTGATGACTTAAATATAAAACAACCATCTTTTGCTTCTTATGAAAATGGAAAAACATTAATTAAACTAGACAGATTATATACTCTAGCAAAAAAATATAATTTTTCAATTGATGGAATATTAGAAAAATATGATCATTTACATAATTAGGTGCAATTTATGAAGTTCGAAAAAATTAAACATTTAAGAAATGAAAATAATTTTACTCAACAAGAAGTAGCAAATTTCTTGAATACGCATCAATCTAATTATAGCAAGTGGGAAAACGGTATAGAAACTATTCCTTTTGAAAAACTATTTTTATTATCGAAATTTTATAATTCATCCTTAGACTATTTAACTGGACTATCTACAAATAAAACTATAAGTAGCGTTAAAGCTCTTGATAAAATAATTATAGGAAAAAATATTAAAAATTTATGTCGTGAAAGACAAATTAATCAAATTAAATTAGCAAAAGTTTTAAAAACTAGTCAATCAACTGTTTCAGCACTTCAGAATGGAAAGGTTTTGATTCTTACAAGATTTATTTATATAATTGCTAAAAAATACAAATATTCTATTGAACTTATTTGTACTAAATAAAATGCACTTAATTAGTTTTATTGAGCAAAAAATAGATAATTTTTAATTATCTATTTTTAATGTTTCTATTGTATCTTTTACTATACTTGCAAATTAGATATTTGCTCTACATTATTTATGATTTCTGATAGTTCATCAATATCAATTGTTTGTTCTTTATCAGATACTGCTTCTTCTGGATCTAATTCCGATTCAATCATTATTCCATCAGCACCAGATATAATAGCTGCTAAAGCTAATGGTTTTATCATATATCTATTCCCGCAAGCATGTGAGGGATCAACAATAATTGGTAATCTTGAATTATTTTTGATATAAGGAATTGCTTGTATATCTAAAGTATTTCTAGTTTCGGTTTCAAAAGTTCTTATTCCTCGCTCACATAATATAACATTTTCATTTCCAAAAGACATGATATATTCTGCGGCTAAGAGCCATTCTTTATATGTTGCACTCATAGCCCTTTTTAACAATATAGGTTTATTAGTTTTCCCTAATTTTTTTAATAATTCATAATTAAACATATTTTTACTTCCGACTTGTATAATATCTATGTTTTCAATATATTTTTCTAAATATTTTTCATCAGTTATTTCTGTAATAACGGGTATTCCAATCTCTTTTTTTACTTCTATTAGAATATTTAATCCTTCTTCTTCTAATCCTTGAAAACTATACGGCGAAGTTCTAGGTTTAAAAGCTCCTGCCCTCATAATATTAACACCTTTTGCTTTTAATATTCTTGCAGTATCTAATAATTGTTGTTTGGATTTTATAGAACAAGGTCCTGCTATTATAACTTTTTTACTTTGGTTACCAATAAAAACATTATTAGAAATTTGAATTATCTTATTTTTTTCTTCTTTTTTTTGTTTATATAAAAATTCAGACATTATTTACCTTCTTTCAAACATTTTTATCTTATTATATCCAATCTCTTTTAGCTTTTTAATAAATTCCTTATTAATACTATGTTCTCGAACTGCCACTCTAAAATAATAATAATTTTCAAACGAACTATCAATTTGTGCAACTGTTATTCCGTTTTGCTTTAACAATTCAAAAAAATCATTCTTGTACATTCTTAAAGACATAAAAGCATTTGAAAAAGAAGTAAGCGTATCAATCCCCATAGTTTTTAATTCTTTTTGTAAATATTCTCGTTCAGATATGACAAGATTAATATTAGTTTCAATAGAAATTTTTTCTAACATTTGAATAGCTATTTCAACTGATAATATTGACACTTCAAATCTTGTTATATTTTTTATATATAATTCTAAATACTTTCCAGATAAAAAAGCATATCCAATTCTTAATCCAGCTAAACCATAAGCTTTTGAAAATGTTCTTGTAACTATTATGTTTGTGGGTAGATCATACTCTAATAATGATTTATTTTTAGAGAATTCTATTGCAGCTTCACTTACAATAATTGGAACATCAACTTTTTTAGCGAAATTTATTAAAATTTCTGAATCGTAATAATAACCTGTTGGATTATTAGGATTACATAAAAATATGGCTTTAGTATTTTTATCAATATTTTTAATAATATTATCAAAATTAATTGTAAAATCTTGATTATGTTTAACTTTTTTTACTTTTCCACCTATTCTAGTTACCGCATATTCAGGCTGAGAAAAAGAATATTCAGTAGTTAATAAAGTTCCTCCTTTAGCAAAAAGTAATTTTACTAGGTTTTGAATAATACCATTGCTTGCTGCACCTAAAATAAAATTTTCATAGTTTTTATTATATTTTTCAGCTATCAATTTTTTCAAATAATCTAGTCTATTGTTATCTGGGTACTCATCTATATTAATATTATTTAGATTAATATCCAATTTTCTTTTATCTAAATATTCTCCAGATAATACCATATCTATTTCACAATTTTCATCTTTGTCAAAAGAATAATCATTAGTAAAATTTTTTTCACTATCTTTTTCTTTCTTCATTATTAATTCCCCTTCCCAAACATTTTTTGCTAAGTTCCTCATCTCTTTGAAATACAATAATATTTCTCTGCATACAATATTTTAAAAATTCTTCCTTATTTAATAATTCACACACTTTAATTAATTCCACTATTTGACTAATGATTTGTTCAAAACTTAATGGATCACCATTTATAAATATATAAGGCATACTACATTTTTCAGCAAAATCTAACATTTTATCATATCCAAAAGATGTTTTCTTATCATCAAATAAATCCTTATCGTTTTTATCTCGTAATTTAATATGTTTAATTCTTGTTTCGATACTAGAATAAAGAATTATTGTTAAATCAGGTATCACACCATTGTTTACAAAAATATTAAAAAGTTGCTCATTTTCATCATAACCATTCCAAAAATATGTTGCTAATACATGTTTATCAATAATAATATTACCTTTTAATAGCGTAACTAATAAATTTTGAAATCCATAAAACATAGCTTTAAAGGTTTCGTTATTTGATTTATTAACTTGTTCACATAAATTATCAAATGTTTCTTCTGGAATTAAATAAATATCTTTTAATATTTTATCTACATATTTATAATTAACTCGTTTTGCTACTTCTTTTGAAATTGAAGATTTACCACTGCCATCCATTCCTTCAATTGCAACTAACATAAAGATCACCGCCTTTTAAAATAATTATCCTTCTAAAAAATCCATTATAATTTTTGATAGTTCATCTTCTTTACTTTTAAAAATATGATTTGCTTCTTTAATTATATGATATTTTCCCTCTTGACAATTTTTAGATATTAATGCCATATATTCTTCACTTTTTTCCCCACCATCTTTAGTTCCAATGATGCTTAATATTGGCATTTTGATATCTGCTATTTTACTAAAATCAGGATTATTCGTTTTATAAGGTATATTCATAATATTTTGATTATTTATTAACTCATAATATGTTTGACTAGATATTAAACAAAATCCTAATAATTTTTTACTTAAAAGCTTATTAGATTCATTATTATTAATATTTTTAATTGCTTCTTCTAATAACCCAGCATGCATTTCTAAATTATTAAATTTAATATCTTGAGGTGCTAATAAAATCAATTTTTTTATTAAAGAATTTGCTTGCTTATTTAAATAATGAACAATTTTATTACATCCTAAACTGTGACAAATAATTATTATTTCATCATATTTTTTGCTTTTTAAAAATTCTAACCAAGCATCAATATCATAAATACAATCTTCAAATTTTTCATAAGCAGCACCTTTTACAATAGTTCCTTTTTTGCCGTTTTCATCAATTTTTAATTCTTTTATTTCTCCACTTCCTTGAGTGCTTCCTGCTAAAAAATCATATTTATTTTTTATTGATATTTCAGCTATCTTTTGAGCAAAATCAAGTTTATAGAATTCACCAGCCATTCCAGGAATAAAGAAAATACATTTTTTATGTTTATTTTCAAAATAATATCCTTCTAAAAAAATATTTTGTTTTGTTTTAATTTCTATTTGGCTTAAATTTATATTCATTAGCCACATCACCTTCCCGTTTTAAATTCGAATTACTTATTTTATCACTCATAATTTCATTAAAAACTTCGTTCCTATCATGAGAAGTATCGTAGTTGATTATACCATACGAATCAAATAATTGTTTATATTCATCGTTTTCTTTTTTTAATTTTTTGACCTTGGCTCTTACTTGCTCATCAGTTAAATGATATGTCCAATCTTGCGGCAATTCATATTTTCTAATATTATCAAAAATTTCTTCTTCAGTTAAGTTTGAATAATGCAATCCTAAAACTATAAAATTATCTAATTTAGGATGGCTAACTAATGATTCTAAATCAATATAAGTACCTTCAATAACATAATTTAAATTATTTTTTACATTATGGCTACGATTATATTCTATTAACAGCTCTTGTAGAAAAGGATAAAAAGCTTTACTTGCTATTTGTCTATCTATAGAATGACTAATATTAGCTGATGGATAGACTCTTTCAAAGGCACAAACCAGATCATCTACTTTTACAATGTTGTAACCCATTTTCTTACAGATGAGATTAGCCAATGAAGTTTTTCCCGATCTTCCAGGACCTAAAATTATTATATTTTTTTTCAAGTTCTGAGTTTTAGCTGAATACAAATCATTTATTGATGAATTTAACATACTTCTACGAATTTCCATAATTCTTTCATAATTATTTTTTGCATTATCATTTAAATTTTTTTTACCTATCTCTAAATAATCTAAGAAACTTAATGCAATAGTTTCAAAAGATTTTGGATCTTCTTTTAATAATTCCTTTAATTTACCAATTACCAAATCCCACATAGAAATAACATCATTAGCTCTTTTTAACTCAGCAGAATCATCTTCTTTTTTTGATGTAATACCGTAATTATTTATAATATAATTATATCCAATATAATCTATACTTTTTATCCTGTCTGCACAAGCAACCATATAAACATTATAAAAGTCTTCATAATTTTTTCCTTCTTCAAATTTAAAATTATTATTCCATACATAATCTCGATTATAACAATACATCCACAGAGTCCCATACCCTATTTTTTGCTCAATAAAACTTTTTAATGCTTCTACACCTGTACAAGTAGGAAAAGCTTTAGAAACTAGCTTAAACCTTATTAAATCGTGTTTGTAAATTAAAGCTTGATATCTTAAGATATCTAACTTTTCTACTTCTAAATTTTTTGCCAATTCTAATAGCAAATCTTGATTTATTGTATCATCACTATCAACGAAAATAAAATACTCACCTGATACTAAGTGCATTGCTAAATTTCTTGTATAAGCAATCCCTTTATTTTCCTGTTCGTAATATCTTATATTATTGTGATTTCTTCGATATTCCTCAATAACAGCTTTTGTATTATCAGTAGATCCATCATTGATAATAATTACTTCAAAATTATCATAACTTTGATTAAAGATACTATCCAAACATGCTTTTAAATTTTTTTCTGAATTAAAGCAGGGAACAATTATACTAAACTTCATAACTATTTTCCTCCGTTCAATTGAACTTGCTTCATTTTAGTTTCATATCTTTTATCTAAAGAATTTGCTATTACTTCTGAAACTTCTTTCTCTTTATCAAAATATATATGGTCAG
>JAQVMY010000022.1 GCA_028703405.1 Bacilli bacterium | reverse complement strand
CTGATTTTGTCTCTTTATTTACTAGAGATGGTGTCAGTTATTTTGATGAAATAATAAAGAAAACAATTATTTATAACGGATTAGAAACACCAAGACAAATAAAAAAGATAGTTAATGTATTATCAAATAATCTTTTAATTTTGAATGAAAGATGCAAGTATAATGTAACGGAAAATAGTTTACTAAATCGAGATGGTTTGTATTTATTGTCAAAGTTATCTGTATTGCAAGCTGATTTTAACGATTTTTATGATACTTTATATATTGATAATTCAAATATAGAAAATTTATTAACAATACATGAAAAACCAATCAATTGGGATGATATACCATACGAGTTAAAATTCTTATTTGAAGGTAAAAATAAAACAAATAAAGGAATGTCACAGATAAAGAAAGAAAATGAGATATTAATTAATTTTCTTTCTCAAACAAGAAGCATTGATAGTAAAAATATTAGAGCTTATCTATATTTAAATCAAGATAAATTAAGTGTTAAATATGGATCTGAATTTAATACTAGAATAACAAACGCAATTGAAAGTGCTAATATCAAAACTTCAATAGAATTAGTCAATGAAAGTAAGAACGATTTGAATGAATTATTGATTGAAATTTTGGAAGATACTCAACCTGAAAATATAAATAATACATTAGTATCTTTATGCGGGATAGTTAATTTGATTAAGAATATAGATAATAGATTATTGGAATTACTGGCTGAAAAGACTACTGATTTATATAAGGTTTCTCAAAAGTTTTCTAATATAGAAATGTTGCAAATAGAAAACCTTATGTATATTTATACATCTATAAATTCGAATAAAAGAAAAGGCATGGAGTTACTTTTATTTGATTTATTAGATAATACGTGTAAAAATGTAGAGCAACCAGAAGAAAAAATAAAAAATATTATTAATACTATGTTTAAAAACGAGAACTTATTTACAGAGAAGTTGAAGGAAAAGATACTTTCAGAGATAAGGTTTACAGTTATTGATAAGAAAATAATTGATATTAAATATTTCATAGAAAATGTTAATTTATTTTCTGAAAAACAATACCGATATTATCTAGGAATTGATTTTTATAAAATGCTTTGCTCATCAATTGGTGAGACTGGTACTGCTACCGAAAATCAGATTAAATGGCTTAATTTATCAGTAGATAGTTTAATGGAAAGCGAAGATAATAAAGATTTAGTATTTGAAGAGTTATCAGAATTATATAACGAACAATCAAATATTAAGGCTTTAAATGATTTGGTATTTAAGTATAGGGGTGTTAGTAATGAATAAAAATTTTATGAATAAAGTATTTAATATTGTGGTTGGTTATGAAGAAATAATACAATATGAAGAGACCATAAAAATATTAGAGGAATTTAATTATGATATTACTGCCGAAAATAGCCAGGACCTGTCGCTAACATTAAATATACTTTTAGATAATGGTTATTCTATTCAAAAAACACTACAAAAATATAGTCCCCAGGATTTTACACTACTCGATGAAACAATTAATAAAATACTAGATAGCATATACACAGATAGGTATGATTCTATTATAAGCGATTCGCAACATAAATTTTCTGATAGTCAAAGATTATATATGTTTAATAAAATTAGTGAAAAAATAAGTATTGAAAATTATCAATATAATAGGCTTCCTCATCTCTTTAAAATGTTGATTAGATGCCAGGAAAATAAAGATAACATAATAACTTTTTTAAATCAATTTTTAGATAACAATCTAATTACCGCTGAAAAAATATTAATTGAATTTTGTGATATTTTAGAAACAGTAAAATCAACTATTAGTGAAGATTTTATTAATTTATTCATTAGTAATTTAATAGAAAATAATTTATCAAAATATCCATTGAGTACGATGAAAATAATTTGTGGGTATAAAGATATAATTTCTATCGACAATATCAAAAAGATAAAATCATATATAGATGTATTAATAAATATGGATATCTATCAATATGTATTTGAGTTATATGAAGCAAATTATCAAGCAATGCTTGACAATGAAGAGACAAGGGAACAACTTGAAATGTTTTTGACAAATTATATTGATTTATCAAATGACATTAACAAAACCATTAATTTTATAAATAATGTTTCTGATAAGATTACAAATACTGATGTCTTTTTGGAAAAATATATCACAATTGATTTTGATAATGAGGATATTAAAAATAACTTTGAAAGATTATTAATTAAAATGCTAAGCACTATGACTGAAGATGAACAAAAAAATATAATAAATATTATTTTAAATCGAAGTTTATTTAATCAAGATAAAATAAAAAAAATGGTTTATATATTTAAACAGCAAGAATTAATTGATTTTGATAAGATAATAAACTCTATTCAATTAGAATTTTTCAATCAGAATAGCAATAATTACAAATTGAACAACCTAGATATTTTAATTGAAAAACAAAATAAGGATGTTCTAATAGATTATTTGACTTTGCTTTTTGAAGATTTATCTGATGATAATTTCATTATTGAGATATTAAATAAAATTAAGAATAGCAAAATGAAATATGTTGGACAGTACAATTCGAAATTATGGAAAATTTTAAGTGATGCCTCAAATAGTACAAGTAGCACAAAGGTGAAAGAATCTTTTGAATCGTGTATTGTTGAATTGAGATTAAAAGAGCCAAGAAATAGTAAAAATAAAAAACAGGAAGAAAGTTTAGTTTAACAAAAAAAGAATTAAGAGTCTGTAAATAAATCTGTGTAAATGAAGAATCTTTCCATGATAAAATAGAATTGGAGAGATTTTTTATGGAAGAAAAAAGCAAAGGTAAAAAAATATTAGAAATATTACAAGAAAATTATGAAATAGAAACAGCAGGAGATTTAAGCAAAGCAATAAAAGACTTGTTTAAAGATTCTTTGCAAGAAATGATGAATGCTGAGTTTGATTCATCAATGGGTTATTCAAAATATGATAAAACAGAAGAAAAAAATAACTATCGTAATGGAACAACAAAAAAGAAGTTAAAAAGCGAATTTGGTGAGTTCGATTTTGAAACGCCAAGAGACAGAAAAAATGAATTTGAGCCATTAATAATACCTAAAAATAAAAGAGATGTATCTGGGATAGAAGAAAAAATAATATCGCTTTATGGGAGAGGCTTATCAACTCGTGAAATAAATGATCAAATTCAAGATTTATATGGAATAGAAATTTCTGCAACGATGGTAAGCCATATTACAGATCAAATCATACCCAAAATAAAAGAATGGCAAGAAAGACCATTAAATGAAGTATATCCAATTGTTTTTGTAGATGCAGTACATTTTAGTGTAAGAAACGATAACACGGTTGTAAAAAAGGCTGCTTATATTGTTCTAGGTATAAGTGATATCGGCGAAAAAGATATATTGGGAATTTGGATTGGAGAAAATGAATCGGCTAAGTTTTGGTTGGGAGTTTTTAATGATTTAAAACAAAGAGGAATAAAAGATATTTTAATCATGTGTTCAGATGGTTTAAACGGAATGAAAGAAGCTATCACTACCGCATTCCCTAAAACTATACAACAAAGATGTATAGTACACATGATAAGAAATTCAGTAAGATTTATTTATTATAAAGATTTAAAAACATTTTGTAATGATTTAAAAACAATTTATACAGCTAAAAATGAAAAAGCGGGTTATGATCAATTACAAAAAGTTAAGGAGAAATGGAAAGATAAATATCCTACTGCTCTTAAATGCTGGGAAGAAAATTGGGATGCAATATGTCCATTCTTCAGCTATTCTGAGCCAGTTAGAAAAATTATGTATACTACTAATGCTATCGAATCTTTAAACCGTTCTTTTAGAAAATACACTAAAACCAAGTCAGTATTTCCTACCGATGAATCCTTAATGAAGTGCTTATATTTAGCTACTCAAAATATTATAAAAAAATGGACTGGGAGGTATCGAGATTGGGATAAAATATTAGGTGAATTATCTATCATGTTTGATGGTAGAATTTAGTTCTTTGAAAATATTTAAATTAATGTTATTATTTGAATAACAAAAAAAGAAGCAATAAACTTGCTTCCTATATCATGGTTAGACCATTTACACAGAATTTAGGACACACTCTTAAAAAAGACTTTTTCGATGATAAATTATTTAAAAATATAGACAGTGAATTATAAAGAGTTAGATTTAACTCTTTTTTTGTTGGGTTATTGACGAATTTATTCACCGCTAACACTAACACTTTCTTTCTCTATCTCTAACTCTATCTCTGTGTTACATTTTGTTTCATAACTGTTACATTGTAACAAAAAATCAATATCAAACAAAAAAATACTATAAAAATATAAAACTTGTAATAGTATAACGACTTTTCGTTAGTAAATGTGATATAATTAAGAAGAATTTATTAATGTTTTGGAGGTAGTAATATGGGTAAAGAAATGCAAGAAATTGAAAAGATATTATGGGCAGCAGCAGATAAGATGATAGGTGGGTTATCCGTTACTAATTATAAGTTTGTTGTTTTAGGGATAGTATTTTTAAAATATATATCAGATTCTTTTGAAGAAAAATATAATAAGCTTGTTAGTGAAGGTCTTGGATTAGAAGAGGAACGAGATGCATATTTAGAAGACAATATATTTTATGTTCCTGAAAAAGCTAGATGGCAATACTTAGTTGATCATTCAAAAGATTATAATATAGGGGAAATATTAGATAATGCTTTAGATTTTATAGAAAAAGAAAACGTTTCGTTAAAAGGAGTTTTATTTAAAGTATATAACAGTCCTGAAATGAGAAACGTTAATCTAGGCGAAATAATAGATTTATTTACTAATTTGAAAATCGGTTCAAAAGAAGCTAGTGAAAAAGATGTGCTTGGAAGAATATATGAATATTTCTTAGGACAATTTGCAGCTAAAGACGGACAAAAAGGTGGAGAATTTTATACTCCTGCATGTATAGTTAAAACAATGGTTGAAATTATTGAACCATATGAAGGAAGAGTATACGATCCTTGTTGTGGATCGGGTGGTATGTTTATACAGTCATTAAAATTTATTCAACAACATCAAGGCAATACAAGAAATATTGCTATATTTGGTCAAGAAAAGAATCCAACAACTTGGAAACTCGCAAAAATGAATTTAGCAATTAGATCTATAGATGGAAATCTAGGAAAATTTGCGGCAGATACATTTCATGAAGATTTACACAAAGATTTAAAAGCAGATTTCATTCTTGCCAATCCTCCATTCAATATAAGTGATTGGGGACAAGAAAAATTAACTGATGATTATAGATGGAAATATGGTACACCTCCAAAAGGAAATGCCAACTTTGCCTGGATACAACATATGGTGTCTAAGCTATCGATTAATGGCAAAGCAGCTATAATTTTAGCAAACGGTTCTGTAGCAGGGAACGGACAAGAAGGGGAAATAAGAAAGAACTTAATAGATGCCGATTTAGTGGATTGTATAATAGCAATGCCTTCAAATTTATTTTATACAGTTACAATTCCTTGCTCAATATGGATATTAAATAGAAACAAAAAACAAAAAGGTAAAACTTTATTTATAAACGCCCAAAGCATGGGAACTATGGTTACGCGAAAATTAAGAGAATTAAATGAAACAGATATTTCGAAAATTGGAGACACCTATCATAACTATCAAAATGATAATAACTATGTAGACGTTTTGGGTTTTTGTAAAAAATCCGATATTGATGATATAAAACAAAACGATTATACTTTAATTCCTGGAAGATACGTGGGGGCAGAAGAAATAGAAGACGATGGAATTTCATTTGACGAAAAGATGAAAAAAATAACATTAACATTATCAAAACAATTTAAGGAATCCAAAGATTTAGAAGAAGAAATCAAAAAATCTTTGGAGGCTATTGGATATGGAATTGATTGAAATATTTTTTGATACAAATATTTTGAAAGAAAGAAAAATAACTGATTATTCATGTTTTGAATTTTGTGAAAGTTATTCAAATTTTATGGACTTTCTAGGAACTCACGACTTGATAGAGCAATATAAGATTTGTGTTTCAGAGATAGTTATTGAAGAATTAAAAAAGCAACGAGAGGATTCTTATGCCGATAATATTCAGCAATTCAACAATATGATTGACTCCTTTGAAACTCTTCACAATGTTAAAAAAATTCAAAAAACAGATTATAATACTTATATTGATGGGGAAATAAAAAAATATATTGAATTAGAAAAAATAACAAAAGTGGATATTCCAAGAACCAAAGATCACTTTGAAAAAATAATAAACAGAGCAATAAGCAAAACAAAACCATTTTGTGGTAAGAATTCCGAATCTGATAAGGGTTTTAAAGACGTATTACAATGGGAATCGATTATTGAATATGCAATTAAAGTGGATACTAATAAATTTATACTTGTTACAAAAAACAAGAATGACTTTGATAAAAGTTTAGAAAAAGAATTTTTAATGGAAACAGGTAAAAAAATAGAAATATTTTATGAGATTGGATTATTACAAGAGTCAATATTAATATCTAATAATTTCAAATCCAATTATGATGAAGTAAGAATTGCTATTGAAACAGAAATTGATAATGGTAAATTAAAAGATAAGATTAATGAAATAGTAATTTCATATTATGAAATTAAGATAAATGATATAGATTGTTATTCAGATTTGATTGATCAAGGCAATAATTATTATAAATTTGATGTTTTTTGTGACAAAGAAAGTGATGAAAAACAATTTAAGATAGATTGTAGAATTACAAATGACTATGATTTGATAATTGATGGCGCTGTTATTTGTATATAGGAGGAGCTTATGAGAAAAAAATTAAAAGAAGAATGCTACATCACAATGGGGCAATCTCCCAAAGGGGATACATATAATTTTGAGAACATGGGAACTCCGTTTTTACAAGGGAGAAGAACTTTTGGCAGAATGTATCCAATTGTTGATACGTGGACAACAAATCCTATAAGAATAGCAAAGAAAGATAGCGTGCTGATGAGTGTAAGAGCTCCTGTTGGAGATATGAACATTGCAAATAGAATTCTGTGTATAGGTAGAGGCCTTTGCTCATTAGAAATGAAAAATGGTAATAATATTTATTTATATTATTTATTACAAAATAACATTGATAAATTAAAGGGAAAATCTTCTGGGACTGTATTTGACTCCGTAAATTCAATAGATATAGAAAACCTTGAATTGGATTTTCACAATGAAGATCAACAAAAAAAAATAGGACGAACATTGTTTAATATTGATAAAAAGATAGAATTAAACAATGAAATAATTGATAATTTTCAAAAATTATCTCAAGAATTATATAAAAGATGGTTTGTCGATTTTGAATTTCCAAATGGAGAGGGGAAACCGTATAAAAGTTCTGGTGGAGAAATGATAGAATCAGAATTAGGAGAAATACCTAAAGGGTGGAAAATCGGCAACTTTGATGATGGTGTTTTAACAAAGATAATAAAAAGTGGAGTAGATAGTTATCAGGGAGAAAAACGATATGTAGCAACGGCGGATGTAGATGGTGCTAAGATAAATAATTTTTCTAAATTAAAATATAGTGAAAAGCCTTCAAGAGCTAATATGACTCCTATTAAAAATAGTGTTTGGTTCGCAAAAATGAAGGGTAGTATAAAAAACATATTAGTAGAAGAATATATGGAAGAAATTATTAATAACTATATTTTTTCGACTGGATTTTTAGGTATAGAATGTTTGAATAAATCAACAAGTTATATTTGGAATATAATTAACGAGGATAAATTTATTTCTGATAAAGATAATTTGTCAACTGGAACGTTGATGGCTGGTATTAGTAATGGGACAATTGTCAATTTTAAATATTTAATTCCCAAAGAAAAATTATTACTCAAATACGAAGTTTTGGTTGGCAGTTTAAATAAAAATATTTATTTTTTAAATAGAGAAAACTCTTATTTGATTAATCTAAGAGATACATTGTTACCTAAACTATTGAACGGCGAAATAAATATAAGTAGCGTGGAGGTTTAATTTATGCAAGAATTAATAAAAGCAATTGAAAGTTTAAATGCATTTTCATGGGCTGATGCTGTTGCAATATTATCTTTGCTTGCTTCATGGATTGCAATTATTTTTCTATTAAAAGAAAGATCCGATTCCAACAGACCATATTTACAAGTGACGTTTGAATTGGTTCGTTCTACGCTTGCTTGTATAGTTATTAGAAACACAGGAAACGTTCCACTTACTATTAAAAAAATAAATTTTGGCGAAGATTTTATAAAACAATTACCGGATCCGGAAAAAAATAATATAAAAAAATATTCTGCAAACAGTATAAACATATTTCCAGGTAAGCAGTGGGTAATTTGTTTAGGGGTAATTATTCCAGAAATATTAGAAAAATATGATAATAAGATTTTAAAAATAAATTATGCGTATAGTAAAATAAATAAAAACAAATTGTACAATGAAACCACAAAAATAGATTTTGAACAATATTCTGGATTTTTAGTTTATATATCCGAAATAGACGAACTTAGAGAAGTTAATAGCAAAATGGCTAAAGATATTAATAATTTAAACAAAGAGGTTGAAAAAATATCTGCAAATGTAGTGAAATTTCACAACATAAGTGATAAATATATGAGAAATATTGTTACAGGATTTGAAAAAGACAATGAATAATTTATAGGAGTGTGATATAAATGTTTACTGAAGAAGATTTGGAATTAATGACAATAGATTTATTAAAGAATATAGATTATCTATATGAATCCGGCGAATCTATTGGTAGAGATTATTCTGATGTAGTATTAGAATATAATTTGATTTCATCATTATTTAAAATTAACAAAGGTTTAAATGATGAAATAATTAATGAAGCAGTTAGAATAATAAAAAATCTTGATCAAAATAATTTAGTGAAGAATAATAAAGTATTTAGTAAATATCTTCATGCTGGTATTAGTGTACCTGAATATACTAAAGAAGGCGTAAAATATCACACAGTTAAAATAATCGATTTTGAAAATATTGATAATAATGAATTTTTAGTTACTAATCAATTTACAATTGAAGAACATAGCATTAAAAGACCTGATATGATTATATATATCAATGGACTGCCTTTAGTAGTATTTGAAATTAAAAGCATGACAAGAGAAGAAGTAGACTTAGAAAGTGCATATAGACAATTAAGAGGTTACATGACTACTCATATTCCAAGTTTGTTTTATTATAACCAAATGCTTGTAATAAGCGATGGAGTAGTCGCTAAGATGGGATCTCTTACAAGTAATTATTCAAGATTTAGCGAATGGAAGAAAACAAGTATAAATGATAAAGTGGGGAGTTTAAATAGTCACGAATCTTTAATAAAAGGAATTTTTAATAAAGAAACATTATTAGATTTAATTAGTAATTATATTTTATATAGTGAAGACAATAAGATACTACCTGCTTATCATCAATATTATGGCGTTGAAAAAGCTGTCGATAAAACATTAAAAGCAAAAGATGGGAAAGCTGGTATTATATGGCATACTCAAGGATCGGGTAAATCTTTTAGTATGGTGTTTTACGTAGGGAATATGATTAAAGAACTAAACAACCCTACAATAGTAGTTGTAACAGATAGAAATGATTTAGATAATCAATTGTTTAAAAGCTTTGCTAAGTGTAGTGATTATTTAAGACAAGATCCTATTCAAATTGAAAGTAGAGAAGATTTAAAAAAGAAATTAGATGATAGAGTAGCAGGTGGAATAATCTTTACTACATTACAAAAGTTTGAAGAAGAAACTGGACTTCTGAGTGAAAGAGAAGATATATTAGTAATAGCTGATGAAGCTCATAGAAGCCATTATGGAATAGAAGCTATAATGAAATTTGATATAGAAAAAGAAACTGCATATAAAAAGTATGGAACCGCTAAATATCTTCGTGATTCATTACCTAACGCTAAATATATTGGGTTTACTGGAACCCCGGTAGAAACTAAAGATCATTCTACAATTAATGTATTTGGAGATATAATTGATGTTTATGATATGACTCAATCTATTGAGGATGGATCAACTGTTCCTATTCTTTACGAAGCTAGAATGGCTAAAGTAGGACTTAATGAAAAAATTCTTCAAAGCATAGATGATTATTATAAACAACTTGAAGAAGAAGATAGAGCAGATATTGATCAAATAAGAGAAAGCCAAAAAGTGATGGCAACTATGAAACAGATATTAGAAGATCCTGATCGTTTAGAAATGATAGTTAAAGATATAATTAATCATTATGAAGACAGAAAAGATTTAGTTGCCAATAAAGCTATGATTGTTGCTTACTCAAGAAATGCTGCTTATATAATGTATAAAAAATTATTAGAATTGAGACCGGATTATAAAGATATGGTTAATATGATAATAACTCCAAGCAATAATGATCCTGAAGAGATGCAAATTGCTATTGGATCTAAAAAAGACAAAAGAGAATTTGAAACAGAATTTAAAGATCCTGATTCAAACTTTAAAATAGCAATTGTTGTTGATATGTGGCTAACAGGATTTGATGTTCCATCGCTTGGAACAATGTATGTAGATAAGCCGATGAAGTCACACAATTTAATGCAGGCTATTGCACGCGTAAATAGGGTATACAAGGACAAAACGGGTGGATTGATAGTTGATTACATCGGGCTTAAAAAATGGCTGCTAGAAGCCTTAAAAACATATACCGAACGAGATCAAGGAAAGATTATTGATAATGAAGAAATAGTTAGACTATTATCAGATAAAATTGAATTAATAAGAATGTTATTTCATGGTTTTGATTATAGTAATTTTAAAGTTCTTGATAATAAAGGTAAGTATGATTTAATTAACCAAGGAGCTAATTACATTTTAGAAACAGAAGACAATAAGAAAAGATTCTTACGATACAGCTATGATGTAAAAGGACTATACTCAGTATGCACTGGGGAATTAAATAGCGCTTATAAAGAAGAAGTATTATATATAATGTCTGTTAGATCATTTATTTCTAAATTAAGTGGCGGAAAATTAGATGTAAAAGAAATAAACAGAAACGTTGCTAAATTATTGGAAGATGCCATAAATGAAGATGAACTTATTAATGTTGGAACAGTACAAAAAAGCAATGCATTAAGTTTATTAAATGATGATATGTTAAATAAGCTTGCTAAGATGAAATCCAAAAATATAGCAGCTGAAGTATTAAATCATGCATTAAAAGAATATATTGCTAAAATAGGAGCAACCAATCTTGTATTGATGGAAAAATTTTCCGAAAGATTTAAAAAGATTGCTAACAGTTATAACGAAAGAACATCATTAGCTGATATAGAACAAATGATTAATGAAATGATCAAGCTTAAAAAAGAAATAGAAGAAGAAATAACTGCAGGTAATGAATATAGCTTATCATCTGAAGAAAAAGCATTCTTTGATGCTTTAGGAAAAGATCCTGAAATTAAAGAATTAATGAAAGATGATATATTAGTTCAAATAGCAAAAGAATTAGTAGAAGTTATTAATTCAAGCATGACGATAGATTGGGATATTAGAAAAGCAGCCAAAGCTCATATGAGAATGGAAATAAGAAGATTATTAATCAAATATAATTATCCACCAGTAAAACGAGAAGGTGCTGTTGAAACGGTTATTAAACAAGCTGAATTAAAGTGTAAGAATATGATAAATTAATTATATTCGTACCAATTAACCTTTTTTTAATAAGTGGAGGACAAATATGGATTCTAAGCCATTTGATTTAGTAATGAAATTTATCGATAGTCTATATTTTGATCCGGAACATGGATATTATAGAGATACTTTATTAATATTATTTAATAATTACAAATATAATAATAATTTTTTGAGTCCGGAAGAATATATATATGATAAAACGGGTATAGACAATTATCAAGAATACAAGCCGTTTTTAGAACAATTTACTGAAATAGATAGAGAAATAAGATTAAAACTTGTTGTAGCTTTATATAATTTAGTATATTTTTCTGATGAATCTGAAGAAAGGAAAATAAGGTTTTCAAAATTTTTATATAGATACAACATAAAATTGAATGATGATAGCGAATATAGAGACGCTGTAGAAATCAATATTGAAGAGCGTAAAGAAGGATCTTTTGCATATGTATACATGATTACCGATAGTTATGTCGAAAAACAGCTTAAGGATGATTATTGGAATAATAATGACATTAAAAGCAGATTTAAAAACGAATTTAGTGTTCAAGAAAAACTCAAGTTAAATGGAGCAAAAGTGTTGTCGGTGATGAATTATAATCCAACAGAATTTTCGTTTTTAATGGAACGTGCGGATTGTGATGTTTTTGATTTTTTAAGTGAAAACAAATTAGATTTTGAAATAAAGATAAAGTGGATTAGAGATATGTTGTCTACAATGAAAATTGCTCATGATAATGATATAATTCATAGAGATTTGCATTGTGGAAACACATTAATTAAAGATGGTGAATTATATATTAATGATTTTGGATTTGCCAAAGACACAAATATATTAAGAAGCAGAATGAGTACGTCATCTCCCAAACCCAATAATCACTTTATAGCACCTGAAGGTTTAATTGATTTTACAAAATTAGACAAGCAAAGTGATATTTATTCAATTGGTAGGATGATTGATTATATAATGAGTGATGGCTCATTTGTTGGTAGACATCCTTATAGAGTTTTGGTTGAAAAATGTACTAAAAACGAGAAAAGAGATAGATATTCAAATATGGAAGATCTAATATGTAGTTTTGAAGAAATATATAGAGTCTACAACCTTGAAGATAGTACCACTACCATTTTTGAAAATATTAAAAAAGATAAATATACAGAATCTGTAGAAGAGTATATATTAGGAATTTTGCCTCAAAACAGAATTTCTAATCTTATGGTTAATCAACAAAGCAAATTAATAAATATTTTTAGTGGGTTACAAAGTATAACAAACAAACAAAATGTAATAAAAAGCATATCAGATACATTTGTTAATGCAACAGGATATAATGGATGGGCAAATTATGAAATATTTGGAGATTTTGCATATAGCGTTATTATAAATGAAAAAGACTTAACAATTCAGAAAACAGCATACAACATTTTGAAAATATGTGCAGCTACAAGATATAGATGCAATGATTTAATTGAAAGTATTCCGCCTGAAATTTTAATTAAGTTAGAACAATAATTTCGCCACCATTTCGCCACCATTTTCTGAAATATAGTGAAATAATCTGAGATAATGCAAAATAACATAATAGCTAAAACACCAATAAATACAAAGGTTTGTGACACTTTGAGATAGTCTGAAATAACCCCAAGGAAGCACTCTTAATCAGTGGGTCTAGGGTTCAAATCCCTAAGAGGACACCAAGGAAATCAAAGGATTACAAATAATTGTAATCTTTTTTTATTTATAAAATTTA
>JAQVMY010000095.1 GCA_028703405.1 Bacilli bacterium | reverse complement strand
CATATTAGAAGATAAAACCAGAGTAATCATCATTGGTAATCCTTCAGGTACCGCAACTACTATAATGGTTACACTAAGTGTTAAAGCATATAAAATATGACCAATAATTAATGGTCCATTAGTAATGGTTTCCATAATTAATTCAGTATTAAAGTGATTGTTAACAACAATTGCAGAAAATAAATATGATAAACTAACTAAAAATGCTCCTATATATCCTACTTTACTAATAAATTCTGCTAATTTTCTCAATCTTATTTTAAGGGGACTGTCAGCTTGTTTTTCTTGTATTTCTTCAGCTAATTTACCAAAAAAAGTTTCACTGCCAACGCGATTAACCCTCATTAAAGCATAATTACTATATATTACTGTTCCCCGGTAAACAGGATCAGATAGTTCTTTATATATTTCTTTTGCCTCACCATTTAAAGAAGACTCATCAACACTTACGTTACCTTCAACAATAATACCGTCAGCAGGCACTTTATCACCTGCTTCTAAAATAACAATATCGTTAACAACTACTTCATCAATACTTATTTCAATTATTTGATTATTCCTTTTAACACGACATTTGATTTTAGACGCTTCACTTTGCAACTTATCAAAGGCCTTTTCACTCCCATATTCGGAGATACTTGATATAAAGGATGCTAAAAAAATAGCTATAACAATACCAACTGTTTCGTACCAATCAAAATCTTTTAATAAAAAAATTGTTTTTATCCCTAAAGCTATTAATAAAATACGGATGATTGGATCACCTAAAGATTCAATTAATAACCCAAAAAAACTATTTTTTTTTCTTTTTCTTATTTCATTAGAACCATGTTTTTTTCTACTTTCAGCTACTTCTTTGTCATTTAACCCTAGCATATTCCCCTCCTAGAAAAATATATTAGGTTTAAACTTAATTAGACTCATAAAGAATCGACAAAAAAAGAGGTTACTATATACCTCTTCATTAATACATCAATTATTTCCCATATAAACTATCTTCCATATATTCTGAAAAATCCATATCAGCTCTTTTAACAAGTGTTTCATATCCCATTTTTCCTAATTGTGTTCTAATATCATCTAAAACATTAGAACCACTGGAAAAGTTTTTTTCATAATGAAATCTAAAATAATCAATAGCTTCTTTAGGTGGATTTTGATCTGCAAACATATCAAAATATACATCAATGTCTTTTGCGTCAGTAACAAATTTGCTTAATGATTCCATTTTCTTACCTACCTTACAGTAATTATTATAACATAAATAAAAGAATTATCAAAACAAGATTAATTATTTACTAACCAAGGTAAATATGATACAATTCATATAGAATGGGATGATAAAATGGAAAGTAAAATTGTAAATATGGCCAATACCGAAAACAGATTAAAAATTATTCGTTATTTCTCATTAAAAGATGATGAAAAGAAAAAATATATTTGTTTTATCAATTATTCTGGTAAAAACTTAGATCTATCTACCATTAATGTAGGAATGGTATCTTTAATTGGAGAGAAAACAATTATTTTTAAAATTGATAATGAATTTATCTTTAATAAAATAAAAGAAATACTCGAAAGATTATTCACTAATGGGACTACTGATGAAATAATTACTTATGATGTTGATAATATTGAACGATTAGATGTTGTCGCTTATCAAACATTAGATAAAACAATTCATCACTTTAGTACCTTCTTTAATGTTAAAAGTATTGAAGAACAAAAAGCAGAGGAAATAACTCTTAATCTTGATTTAAGCATTCTTAAAGTTAAGAAAAAGAAAGAAAAACCTCAACCAACCACCAATAATAATGTAAGTGAAAAACCTAAAAAGAAAAAAAAGGGTAATGGTTTAATTATACTACTCATATTAGTTTTAGTTGTTGTACTTATTGCTGCTGGCGTTTATTTCTTTAGAGATTCTATATTTAAGGATAATAAAAATGATGATATCGATAAAGTAATAAAAAATAATGAAAATGAATTAGTTTGTGCAATGATTTACAATGATACTGAGGCAAATGCGCTTATGGATGATGAGATAACATTTGTTTTTACGGATAATAAAGAACAAATAAGTAAAATCAAAAGTAAAAGTCATATTAAGTATTATACCGAAGAAGAATATAACGAAAACAAAGGAAAGATTGACTTTAATATTAATCGTTTTGAATATATGGGTATTATTGTAACTGCAGATAATGATGATGCAAAAATGACATTAACTTATAATGTGACGATTGATGAAAATTCCAATAATGTTGATGAACTAGGATATAATTTAGATGCTAGTTATGAAAGTATCAATAATTCATATTTAAATATTGGGTATACATGTAATGATAAAACAAAAGAACTTGAAGAAAATACTGGTATTAATGAAAAAACAGAAATTAGTCAACCGATCCTTGTATTAAGTAATGGTTGGAGAATTCTTGTTGAACCAATGGGCATTAGTGAAACAAATAAAGAGTTTAATTTCATATTTAATGTTCGTCATTTAAATGATTCTAACCGTGATTTAAATGGTACTATTACTATTTATGATAGTTTTAACGAACCATTAAAAACATTCGATATAAGTAATAAAGATATTAAAGGTAATTCACTTTCCATAATTGAAGTTTCTGTTAATAACCTTAAAGAGAATAAAACTTCATTTGATCTTGGTTTAATTGGTTATTATGATATTAATTTAAATAATGAATAAAAACTATTGACAATAATTAAAAAGTATTTTATAATTATCAAAGGAGTTGAGATTAATTCACAACTCCTCTTTTTTTTATATAAAACCCAATAATCGAACGATACTATTAATAGAAAAGCACATAATCATTCCTACGATTGTTGGAACTAAAAATGATATAACTGTCCACTTGAAACTTTTAGTTTCTTTTTTTATGGTTAAACATGTCGTGGAGCACGGCCAATGCATTAGTGAAAACAATATTACACATAAAGCTGTTAACCAAGTCCAACCGTTATTAATTAATAGTTCTTTCATATCCATCAAACTACTTAGTTCAGTAATATTACCTATTTTTATATATCCCATTATCATTATTGGAACAACTATTTCATTTGCTGGAAATCCTAGAATAAAAGCCATCAAAATCATTCCGTCTAAACCAAGTAATCGTGCAAATGGATCTAAGAAGTTAGCTGCATGTGATAATAAATTTAAACCATCAATATTTATATTAGCTAATAACCAAATAATTAAACCGGCTGGTGCTGCTATCGCTAAAGCCCTCCCTAAAACAAAAATGGTACGATCAAAAATGGAACGAATAATAACTTTAGTAATTTGTGGTCTACGATATGGTGGCAATTCTAATACAAATGAAGATGGTATTCCCCTCAAAATCGTTACAGATAATAGCTTAGAAATTAATAGTGTTA
>JAQVMY010000021.1 GCA_028703405.1 Bacilli bacterium | reverse complement strand
GTGAAAGAGCACTATTGAATTAAAAAAATCGATAATAAATTTATCAATTTTTACTCTTTATTGTAATAGCTTTTTATAAATTCTTCCCTATATTCTAATATATTATTTTCTTTAATTGCAACTCTTAATTCTTCTGTTAATTTTATTAAAAAACGAATGTTGTGAATAGATAGCAATCTACCACCAAGTGATTCATTACAAACAAATAAATGTCTTAAGTAAGCTTTGGTATAATTTTTACAAGTATAACAATCACAGTTAGAATCAAGAGTTGTAAAATCTTCTTTAAACTTAGCATTCCTCATATTTATTTTTCCATATCTAGTAAAGGCACTTCCATGTCGAGCAAGTCTAGTTGGTAAGACACAATCAAAAATATCAATTCCTCTTATTACACCTTCTATGATATCTATTGGATCTCCAACCCCCATTAAATATCTAACCTTATCATTAGGTATATAAGGTGTTGAATGTTCAATCATTTTATACATTGTATCCTTATCTTCACCAACACTAGTACCACCTATTGAATAGCCATCAAAATCCATTTTTACAGTTTCCTGTGCACTGTATTTTCTTAAATCTTCAAACTCTCCGCCTTGAACAATACCAAATAAGGCCTGATTGGGATTGTTGTGAACGGCTTTACCCCTTTTCGCCCATCTTAAAGTTCTCTCAATACTGTTTTTCATATATTCATAAGTAACTGGATATGGTGGACATTCATCAAAACTCATAGCTATATCACTGTCTAGTTTATTTTGGACTTCTATTGATATTTCAGGAGTTAAGAATAATTTTTTACCATCTAAATGGCTTTTAAAAATAACTCCTTCTTCTAAAATGTTTTTCCTTTCAGCAAGAGAAAAAACTTGGAATCCACCACTATCAGTTAAAACAGGTCCATCCCAGTTCATAAATTTATGAAGTCCGCCTGCTTTAGCAATTATATCTTCACCTGGTCTTAACCACAAATGATAGGTATTAGATAAAATAATACCACTATTAACTTCTTTTAATTCTTCTTTAGTTAATGTTTTAACATTGGCTAAAGTACCAACTGGCATGAACATTGGGGTTTCAAAAGTCCCTCTTTTTGTTTCCAGAGTTCCATACCTAGCATCACTATTAGTATCTTTATGTAATAAATTATAATTAATTTTCATGTTTCACTTCCTTGCATAGTAATTATATATTATATTGATATTTTGTTCAAGATAATTAAATTGATATAAGAAAAGAAAAAGAATAATAATTATTTTATTGACTAGTTCAATATAATAATTATTATCTTTATATGCCTAACTATTAATTTGTTTTGTGGATAAATTGAATGATAGTTTGGATGCTATGGAGTTACTCCTACATTGTAATAACTCCATTGATATCCAGTACCTGGATCTATAGAAGTACAATTATTACCACTAAAATCACAGCGTCTAAGATCATAAACTCTACTTCTATAATTGAGAGTATATAAATATTGATCATTAACACTAACCCAATCAAGTTGATACATTTGTAGTATTGAAGAACAACCACTTCCATCTAAGTTGCAACGATATATGGCATCATAATCACTATTCATTAATGTTTGATAAAACAAATATTGTTGATTAGTAGCAACATATATATTGTAACTTTTTGATGAGATATTAGCACAGTTGGTTCCGTCTAAATTACAACGGTAAAGATCATCCTTATATGAAGCAGAATGGACACTATAATATAAATATTCTTGATTCGCTGCAATACTAACAACTCCTTCATTACTTGCCAGTGATGCAATATTAGTACAAGTTGTTCCCTCTAAATTACAACGGTAAAGTTTATTATATTTAGTCCCACCTGTCAATATAGGTTTTGCATAATAGAAATATTCTTGACTAGTACCAGCAATAATATTTTCATAATTACCACTTTCTGTAATAATAATACAGTTACTTCCGTCCAAATTACAACGATAAAGTTGTTGTGCATTAAGGTTGGTTTTATTTCTTGCACTATAATATAAATATTTATGATTTGCAGCAATTTGTTGAATAAAAGTTTGATAATAATCTGTTGTATCATATCTTATGTTAATACAACCTCCACCGCTTAAATTACATCTTCTAAACTGTGAAGTGCTGTCACCTGCAGTATAAGAGTATCTAGTATAATACACGTAATTATGAGAAGTATTAGTTTTAACGGTCTTGCTTGCTAAGCAAGATTGGTTTCCTAAAGAATCATTTGCACATAATCTATAATAATAAGTGGTATTGTTAGATACACCTGTTATATTACAAGTGGTTGTGTTATTTGTACATACTGTAGTCCAAGTACTTCCATTTAGACTAGTTTGGTAGATATATGGGTTTGTTGCTAGCGCACTATGAGCATCACTTGCATTTCCACTTCTTGTTATTGTATATGAATTAGTTGTGATGTTGCCTGCGCTTATACTTACACCACTTATTAAAGGTCCTGTATTATCTAAATTAAAGACATTACTTCTTTGAATTTTTTCGTTTCCACTATTGTCTACTCCTTTTATCCATAAGTAGTAACCTCCAGTTACTCCGGCTGGACTTGTTAGGTTTGCACCATTTGTAAAGGTTGTTGTAAATGATGCTGGTGCGGTTGTTGAGGTCGTCCATTGATAATATCTACTAGCTACAGTTCCATTTGCATCTGCTACATTTACTGTGGTGCTTCTTACTTTTGCATAAGTAGCATTTCCATTTGTTCCAAAAGTTATGGTTGGTATTGTGTTATCTAGGTTAAAGACATTACTTCTTTGAATTTTTTCATTTCCACTATTGTCTACTCCCTTTATCCATAAGTAATAACCTCCAGTTACTCCGGCTGGTGTACTCAATGTTTCACCATTAGTGAAGGTTGTTGTAAATGATGCTGGTGTGGTTGTTGATGTCGTCCATTGATAATATCTATATAAAACGGTTCCGTGTGTATCGGCTACATTTACTGTTGAATTATGACTTTTTGCATAAGTACTATTTCCGTTTGTTCCAAAAGTTATGGTTGGTGGAACATTATCAATTACATTTAATGTTCTAGTTGCTATTGTCTCATTTCCTGCTTTATCACTAACAGTATATTTTATTATATATGTTCCCACAATATTTACGTTGACAGTACTTGTTGTTTTAATTTCTTCAGTTATATCTCCATCGACATCATCAAGCGCGGTTGCACCTGCATCAGTATAAGCATTTCCAACATTAATGTTTACTGGGTTACTTCCTAGAATACTTATAACTGGATAACCAACATCTATTATTGTTATATATCTAGTTTTTGTTGTTGTATTCCCTGATGAATCACTCGCACTATAAACTACTGTGTATTCGCCAGGATAAGGTATTATATCACTAGTTAAAGTAACAGTAATTGTTTCTAAGCTATTATCACTTACTGATACACCTTCCATAAAATTATAACCTTGTACTTCTTCTACTGCTAAAGTTATGTTTGAAGGTATTATTAAATCTGGTGGTATTTTATCTTCAACCACGACTGTTCTTTTTACACTGGCTTTATATCCCTGATACTCAACCATGTAAGTTATTTCATAGTTTCCTAATCTTGAAACAGTAACTTCATCTATAATTTGACCTTGGTATTTTATTTCCGTCTGAATATCAAGTAAAGGCTCATCATCAATTGTTTTGGCTATTGCTCCCTGATCTGTGTAACTAGTATTTATAGAAACATATTGAATTGGTTCTCCTACCAATTCAATGGTTGCCAATGCTACGCTTTGTAAGCACTCTTCCTCCAAAAGGTCATGAAGTTGCACTTTGACTTCATTAAAATTCTTAACAGCACACCATTTACCATTATGTATTGATATCCCAACATCACCTTTATTATTAATAATTACTTTTCCAGTTTTAGGTTTTTCACCTCTATAATTTAATTTGTATTTACTATTTTCAGGTATTGATGTCTCTACACCATCATTATAGATATACGTTATATTAAGTCTCTCACCTTTTATTCGGGCAAGTGAATAAGTATACTCTGTTGATTTTATTATTCCGTAGGCGGTATTTTTAAAAGCACCTTTTCTTGCTATATCGACAATATTAATAATTGATGCTGAAGTTATTACTAGGATAACACCTAATACTATAATCACCGCTAATAATTCTACTAATGTAAATCCTAAATTTCCTTTTTTCATCATTAATGCCACCTCATTTACTTAATTATTATAACCAAAATATTTCCATTTATTATAATTGTACTCTATATGCACTATTACCTTTACAAATTTAGTGTAAAGGTAATAACACCAATACTTCAGATTTTGTTATTTAATGTGCACTTCCCTACAATATAAAAAAACGTCAACTTTGTTAACGTTCTATTATATTTGTTTTAAATATTCGGCCACTTCTTCTAATTCCATAGCCCTGGAACCTTTGACCAAGATAATTGAGTTACTTAAATCCATAGATTTTAAATGTTTGATTAATTCATGATTATTTTGAAAATGCAGACTATCACTTTTTATGTTTTTTGTTTCTTCCCCAACTAATAAAACTGTTTTGTTATTTATTGTATCTAAGTAGCGCCCAACCTTTCTATGAATAGCTTTGCTATATTTTCCTAGTTCTAAAATATCACCCAAAATAATTACTTTATTCAATGATTTGTTTTTAATTAAATCTAAAACTCCGACTAATGACTCATAACTAGAATTATAACAATCTTCGATTAAAACATTATTTTTCCGAAGTGTTTTAACATTCATCCTTTTATCACCAGCCTTATATGATCCAATTGTTTTAATAATTAAATCAAGGGGAATCTTATATTCTAATCCAACTTGAATCGCTAATAAAACATCATTAACTAAATGACTTCCTGGAACATTCATAATTATTTTATATTCTGTATCGTTAATTTTCACCTTAAATATTGTTTTAGTAAAATATGATCTAATATCATAGGCGATCAATTGATTGTTTTTGTAGGTTCCACAAGTTAATATTTCAAAATTTTCTTTCTTAATATTTTTCAAATATTTACTATCACCATTAACAATTAATTTCCCACCATTCATACCATCAAGAATTTCTAATTTGGCTGATAATATTTTTCTTTTAGAACCTAGATTTCCTATATGCGAAGTCCCTATGTTAGTAATTACCGCAACATTTGGTTGACAAACTTTAGACAATTTATTGATTTCACCAGCATGATTCATTCCTAACTCCATAACTATTATTTCATGATCTTTATTTAACATAAACAATGTTTTAGGAACCCCAATATGATTATTGTTACTTTTTTGACTTTTTAATACTTTATACTTATTACTTAATATTTCAGCAATTAAATCTTTAGTGGTGGTTTTACCTGCGCTACCGGTGACAGCTATTGCTGGTATATCATATAATTCTCGTTTATGCTTAGCTATTATCATTAAACTCTCGAAAGTACTGTTAACCTTAATAATTGGAATATCAGTATCAATTGAAACATCTCGTTCAACTAAAACAGCACCTGCTCCTTGTTTGATAACATCTTTAATGAAATCATGACCATCAAATTTCACACCAGTTAATGCTATAAATAAATCTTTTTTCTTGACCTCCCTACTATCTAATTTAATATTATTGATTTTTTTGTATTTTTGATCATACTCATTTAAAATCTCTCCACCACATATTTCTAACAATTTGCAAATATCCACAAATCCACCTCCTGCTTTTTAATAGGTAAAAACCTATTATCAATATATCATATTCAAAATTTCTTGTTTAGTTCGAAAAATAAATATATTTTATTTAGTATTTGATTTACACGATAATATAAATTGTTTAAATAAATTATTCATCAACTGATCATATTCAACCATTGTTTCAGGGTGCCACTGGACTCCTATAAAAAAATCCTTAGTTTTATCTTCAATCACCTCAACAACACCATCATCAGCTATCCCAACAATATCTAAATCAGTAGTTATTACTTTATACTTATGACGACTATTAACATTAATTTTATTTGTTTTTAAAATATCAAATAATTTAGATGGTTTTTTAATATCTACCTTATGAGCATAATCAATTCCTTTTTTAGAGTGTTCTAGATTTCCAATTGCTTGTAATTTACCGTTAAAGGCAATTGCCATTGCTTGCATACCTAAGCAAATACCCATCAAGGGTTTATTAATTTTATGAGCATATTCTATAGTTTTAATATCATAGTCGTAGTAATCATCACCACCTTGACAAATGATTCCATCGCAAAGATCAATTATTTTTTTTAAATCTTCCCACTCTTCTAAAGATAGATTATTTGTCGTATTAATATTTTTATCTTGATATGTTTCCATAGTAGGTGGATATATTCCTATTGGTATACCTCCATTTTTAATTACTGCCATGCTCACTTTATTATAAATACACATGACTTCATAACCTTCATAACTAATTTCGGGTCTTAAAAGGACCCCTATTATTGGTTTCATATTTTCCCCCTTATAAAAAACAATGACTAGTCCATATATTTAGTCATTGTTTTCATCATTTGATTAACCTGCTTTTGGCTTGGGGTTCTCCCCATTTGTTGCATCATTGCTTTAATCATTTGTTCATTTATTGGTGGGTTTTTTTTCATATATTTTTTAGTATAATTACGTGCTATAAAGAATCCAATTATAGCCCCAACTACTACTCCACCTAGTACTTTTAATAAATCCATTAAAAAAGGTATCCAGTCCATTTTATCATTCCTTCCATATATGTTAATTTTACTAAATTATTATATATTTATCAAGCAGTTTATTAATTATATTCAAATGATTTAATTTTAGTATTTTGTTTTGATAACCAAAAGTAGTCATGGTTAAAAAAATCACAAACTAATATCTTCTTATTATATAAATTTAAAACATTAAAAAAATATGGGAAATTACGATTAGTTATAATTACAATATTTGAATAAGAAATTTCCATTACACTAACTTCACCGTTTTTTTTATATAAGTATTTTTTATTATTTTGTTTGATATAAAATAAATGTTTAAAATAATTATTAATAACATTAACTTTAAAAGAAAGACATATTTGTTCAAACAACGAAATACGATAATTTAAATTATTAAATTTACCGTTGTGCAACTCATATAGACAAATATATAAATCCTTCAAATTATTTTTGTAAGCATCCGCTACTTCATCTCTAATTATAAATAAATAATATTTACGCATTATAATCACCTTAATCATTATAAAATAACATAGTAGCAATATTTGTTGAAAAAAAGAATAATATTATTTATTATTCTTTTATAAAATCTAACAAATCAATAATTTTATTTTTTATTTTTTCATATGAGAAGTCACAATAATTTTGAACTTCATCTTTAGTGCCACTTATTCCAAACTTATCAATAGTTATTAAATAATCATTATTATCAACAAATTGATGCCAACCAAATGAGGAACCTGCTTCTATAACTATTCTTTTTACAGTTTTAGGAATTATTTTCTCTTGATACTCTTTAGGTTGATTTAAGAATAATTCCATTGATGGCATACTAACAACATTACATTCAATACCAAATTCTTTATATAAATCGATACTTATATAAATTGCTGTTGATACTTCACTACCAGTAGCAATAATTACTGCATCCATTTTTATAGGATTACCTAAAACTAAGTAAGCTCCATTTTTTACTTCTTCTGCTTTTGTTGTTTTTAATAACTCCACAGGATTTCTTGAAACAACAAGACAACTAGGTTTTCGATTATTTAAAATCTCATGCCAACATCCAACTAACTCATGAGCATCAGCAGGTCTATAAACATTCATGTTAGGAATTGACCTCAACATTGCTAGTTGCTCTATTGGTTGATGAGTCGGACCATCTTGACCAATATTAATGGAATCATGGGAATAAATATATGTTACAGGTAAATCCATTAGTGCTGAAAGTCTAATGGCTGGTTTTTGATAATCAGCAAAAGTTAAAAATGTAGAACCAAATGGACGAAAACCAGATAATGCCAAACCATTTAGCATAGCTCCCATTCCGTGTTCACGAACTCCAAACCAAATGTTTCTTCCATTGTATTTATTTTTAACAATATCAGGTTGTTTGTGCAAATACGTTTTTGTTGAACTTGCTAAATCCGCACTTCCACCGATAAAAGTAGGAATAAATTCAGCCAATTTAAGCATTATTTTTCCATTGGTATCCCTAATTGCTTCTTTTTCATCAACTGAAAAATTCCAATTCATATCTTTAATGTTGATATTAAAACGGCTATTTATCATATTATTAAACAAATTATAGTCGCCATTATAATTTTTTTCAACATATTCTTTATATTGATCATCCCACGCATAAAAATGTTTTTGATATCTTTCACTTATAACTTTTTTAAAATTTTTTATAATATCTTCTGATACATAAAAAGTGTTTTCTGGAAGTCCTAATGATTGTTTTAAACGAAGGGTTTCATCTTTTCCTAAAACTTTACCATGAACTTCATGAGTACCAGCTAAAGTTGTATCTTTACCGATGATTGTTTTAATTTCTATTATGGTTGGTTTAGAAGATGTTTTAGCTTTATTTATTGCCCTATTAATAGCATTTATATTATCACCATTTTTAACAAATTCAGTATTCCAACCCATAGATTTAAAACGATTTAATATATTTTCATTAAATGTATTAACAGTCGGACCATCTAAACTAATATCGTTAGAATCATATAAAACAATTAAATTATTCAGTGATAAATTACCAGCCAACGAGGCGGCTTCTTGGGCAACACCTTCCATCAAATCACCATCACTACACAATACATAAACCTTATAATCTATAATTGATTTATTTTTATTATTTTTGGATAAAATGTATTTTTCACTATTAATTTTACCGCCAAGTGCCATTCCAACAGCACTTGCAAGACCTTGACCAAGTGGACCTGTTGACATATCAACCCCGCTAGTAACTCCATATTCAGGATGTCCTGGAGTTGGGAATGAAGCCCTTCTAAAGTTTTTTAAGTCATCTAGTGTAATATGAAATCCTGCTACATATAACATAGCATATAATAATGCAGAACCATGACCAGCAGACATAACAAAACGATCACGATTAATCCAATTAGGATCGACTGTACTAAAATTCAAATGATTTTTATATAATGTATACAAGGCAGGAGCAGCACCTAATACAATTCCCGGATGCCCACTACCTGCTTCATTTATCATATCTATTGCTAAAGCCTTTATATAATTTATTGTCATTTGGTCAACATTGGGTTTGGGAGTTTTTGTTTCTTTCATTATTCCACCTCGTATTATATATCAATTATATCAAAAAATAGGTTAATAAGAAAGAAGTTTAACTACTTATTATTAATTGTTATTTGATTTTTTTCGACACTATCATTTGTATCTTCAAGTCTTTTTGTGTTGACTGAATCAAAATATACTGCTACTAATAAAAGAATAATAAAACTTAGCATCACCTTATTCTTTAATAAATCTAACATATTATCCCTCCTTCATTGTCTATATCTTATCACGAACAATTGTTCGTGTCAACGATTAAGCGAACGAATGTTTGACAAATATGTAAAGTTGTGTTAAGATGTATACATGAGATATTTAAGGAGGCCGAAATGAGAGAGTTAACAAATAGACAAAATGAAATATTAGAATATATTAAAAAGTACATTGTAACAAATGGATACCCACCAACAGTTAGAGAAATTGCTAAAGCGGTAGGTGTATCATCCCCTGCTACAATTCATGTACATCTTGGTAATTTAGAAGAAAAAGGAGTCATAAAAAAAGAATCAACTAAAAATCGTGCGATTGAACTATTAGTTGAAAATGAATACTTAGACAAAAATGAAGATATTATAAAAGTTCCGCTACTTGGGAAAATTACAGCAGGCTCACCAATTGAAGCTATTGAAAATCCTGATGAATACTTTTCATTACCAACTTACTTAATTCCTAATAACAAAGAAGTTTTTACACTTCTTGTTGTTGGTGAAAGTATGATTAATGTGGGAATCTATGATGGCGACATCGTTATTATTGAAAGAACAACTGAAGTTAGAAACGGTAATATAGTAGTAGCAATGACTGATGAAGACGAAGTGACTTTAAAAACTTATTACAAGGAAAAAGATCATGTTAGGTTACAACCAGAAAATGATCATATGGAACCAATTATTTTAAATAATGTTACTATTCTCGGAAAAGCACTTGGACTATATCGTAAATTATAATAATAAAAGCAAACAAAAATTTGTTTGCTTTTAAATTCCCAAAAATGCTAAATAAATTAGGAACCCAGTAAATATTCCAGACATTATCCAACCATTAAGTTTTTCAAAGTTCGTAGATTTATACTTAACCCCAATCGCTATTGAAATTAAAACTCCACCAATTAAGCCTCCAATGTGAGCAGCATTGTTAATACCAGGTAGAGAGAAACCAATTAATAAATTAATTATAATCAACGGCATAATTTGAGATTTTATTACAGTTCCTAAGTAAACACGGTAGTGATATCCAAAATACAATAATGCTCCTAAAAGTCCAAAAATCGAACCAGACGCCCCTGCACTTACACCACCAAAGAAAAGCATTGATAACAGTGTTGAAGTAATGGCGGTAAATAAGTAAATAACTATAAACTTAATTTTACCATAAAAACTTTCTAATTGTGGTCCAATAATATACAGCGCATAATTATTAAAAAATAAATGCATAAGTCCAATATGAAGAAAACTACTAGTAATTAATCGATAATACTGACCAGCTCGTATTAATTCAGGATGACTGGCACCAAACTTAAGTAAGGTTAAACTATCGGTACTACCATTACCAAATACATACATTAAAACAAACATCATGATATTAATAGATATTAAAACCATTGTTACAATTGGTTTTTTTAATTTAAAAACATCTTCTGCTTTCCTTGCATCTTCTTCATTCTTTCTATTAATATCACTAGTTAATTTCATAAATAATTCAATCCCTTTTTCTTTATAATCCATCATTTTGGTGATTGATGGAAACTTTTCTTTTAGCACTTGATCATTATTTAAATCATCAATGTTTTTTACATTAATAGAAGTAATTTCATTTAAATTATTTTCCAGATTAACACTATCCCCTAAATTTAACAATATATTTAAAGTATTTATATTAAAAGAAAAAGTTTTTTTCTGAATATCTTTCATAATTCTACTGGTTTTATATATATCATAATCTAGTTGTTCCTTATTATGAATATAGTTAGATGCAATTCTAATAATTTGATAATCGCCATTTAAATTTTCTAACCATATTTCTTCTTTTGCACCATGTAAAACAATAGGATTATATCCTTGTTCAGTTATAAAATAATGTAATAATTTAATAATTATATCATCATATTGATTATTCATTGTGTTATTCATAATATCACCCTTTCTTTTATATCTTACACTCTTAATTATATTATGTAAAGTATTATTATTTGTCTGTTTTTATAATAAATGTTTCCATTATATTTATAAAACAACTTGGTAATTCACTATCAAATTCTATATATTTTTTAGTTCTAGGATGTTTAAATCCTAATGTTTTAGCATGTAAGCATTGACCAGTGTCGTCGATTGTTTTTTTTCTTCCATAAACCTGATCATTAACAATCGGATGTTTAATATATTCAAAATGAACTCGTATTTGGTGAGTTCTTCCTGTCTCTAAACTTGCTTCAATTAGAGTCACTTCGTCAAATCTTTTTATTACTTTAAAATGAGTTACAGCGCTTTTGCTATTTACTGAAGTTACTGCCTGTTTCTTTCTATTATTAATATCTCTTCCAATTGGAGCGTCAATTGTACCAGTGTCATTATTAATAACACCCCAGACCAAGGCATAATATTTTCTAGTCATCATCTTATTCCTTAGTTGCTTAGCTAATTCCTCATGAGCCTCATTGTTTTTAGCAACTACTATAAGCCCCGTTGTAAAAGAATCAATTCTATGGACAATACCAGGTCTAAATTCACCATTAATATCACTTAAATCTTTAAATTGATGAAGTAGTCCATTAACTAAGGTACCACTCTTATTACCAAAAGCAGGATGAACAACTACACCATTATCTTTATTAACTATAATTATATCATCATCTTCATAAACAATATTCAAATCCATAATTTCTGGACCAATTTCAAATTCTTCATCTTCGATATCCAACACATAAATAACATCATCTTTTTTTAATGAATAGCTGTTTTTCACTATAACATTATTTACTAAAATTTTTTTTGTTTTAATTAATTTTTGGATTTTACTACGACTAATGTTTAATACTTTAATTAAATAAGAGTCAATTCGTTCATTTTCGAATTTATTATCAACTAGATATTTTATCATCCTTTTCTTCCTCCTTAAACAATCCGATAACCATTAGTCCGATTGAGACAACTATAAAAATGTCAGCAGCGTTAAAGATTGGAAAGTCATATCCTAAAATATTGAAATCTAGAAAATCAATTACGTAGCCCAGTATAATACGATCTATTAAATTACCAAGAATTCCCCCAATTAAAACACCATATATAATTATTTCAAATGTTTTAAGTTTGTTGTTTTTAATAAAAAACCAATAAATAAAAAATAAAGAAGAAAAAGCTACTAGTATTAAAAAGATTTTATTACCTTCAAAAATACTCCAAGCAGCACCATGATTTCTAACATGAGTAACCTTAAAAAGGGGTTTTATAACATCAATACTATCAAATAACTGAATAGTAGTTGTAACTATATACTTAGTTATTTGATCAATAAATAAACATATTAAACTAATTATTGCAATTTTTTTATACATAAATATCACCATTCTTATTATAGCATATAATAATATAATTATAAAATTGATTTTTCGATAAATAAGAAAAAAAACAAGAATTAATCTTGTTTATTTTGCTTGCTTTAATGCATTCATTACTGCTTCATAATAAGTATCTACAGTAATTGTAACATTTGCAACTGAATCTATTTCAGTTTCTTCTTCATTTGACCATTTAAGCCAATCTAAACCTTGTTCTTCTACAATTTTTGCTTCTAAATTATTAACTTGTTCAAACCATTCAGCACCGCCTGGAATAGCTCCTTTGTTTGCTGAAGTTTCTTTCATTCCGTAAGCATCACCTAAAGTTTTTTTAGTAGTGTTAACACCATCTTTATTATAGGTTGAATCAATTAATACAGATTTGATTCTGCCATCTTCACCAACATAAACAGTTGCCGTTGATATAAATTCACTACCATAAGATTCAAATTCTTTAGAAGCACCAAAATAAGTTCCTTCCTTATAATCCCCTTTTTCTTCTACTTTAGTACAACCTGTAATCATTACTAAAGCAATAATCATTAATGACATTAATAGTTTTTTCATTTTACTCTCCTCCTACATTACAATATAAATTATATATCATATTTATCTATTTTGCAATTTTTTTTAATCTGTTTGATTAATTTCTTGTTGGTTGTAATCAATTGAGCAACAGTCTGTTTCTCCTAATCCATCACATCCTGTCACTAGCAATAGCACCCCTATCATTAATACAAATAAAAATTTCTTCATTCTGTCTTCCTCCTATTATATATATATATATATTATATAGTAAATTTAAAGACTTTGCAATTCCTTTTCAAAATAATT
>JAQVMY010000020.1 GCA_028703405.1 Bacilli bacterium | reverse complement strand
AGTGCAAATCCATTTAAGTATTTAACTATAGAAGAAACAATTAGTTTATTAGAAGAGGGTACTGGTATTATTTATTTTGGAATGCCTGAATGTCCATATTGCCGTTCAACAATTGAGCCCTTACTAGAAATGGCTAAAGAAAATAAAATTGAAGTTATTAATTATTATAATCCTGTAGAAATTAGACAGGAAAATAGTGAAGATTATCAAAAAATAATTGAATTGTTACATGATTTTTTAAGAACAGATAAAGTAAATCAAAGCGAAGAAGATCTAAATTTTAATCCAGAATTAAAAAGACTGTTAGTACCTGATGTTTATTTTATAAATAAAGGACAAGTTGTTAGTCATTATGCCGAATCGGAACATAAAACTAAACTTGATAAAGATCAATTAAAAGAAGTACTAAAGAAATATCAAAGTGCTTACGATGATTATGATGCTGCAAAATCAATGTGTGATGAAGGATGTTAAAACTATATGGAAAAAATATATAATAAATTAGTAAGAGATAAAATTATTGATATAATTATTGCTGATAATGAAACGCCTATTTATCATCAATTATCTAATGATGAGTATTGGAATAGTTTAATTGAAAAAGATAAAGAAGAATTAGAAGAAGTAATTAAAGCAATAAGCAATGAGGAAAGAAAAAAAGAACTTGCTGATAAACTAGAAATTATTAGAGCCATGGCTGAACATATCGGATATGATTTAAACGATGTTATAAATGAAGCAAATATAAAAAGAGAAAAACGCGGTGGTTTTGACAAAAGATTATTTCTAGAAAAAACAATAAAATAACTGTTTAAACTTGATATAATGGAGTTGGTTAATGATATGTATGAATTAGTAAATGTGGAAATAGAACATATTGAATTATTAAAAAAATATAAATTTGCAACTATATTGAATAATTCAAATAATATAAGCGAAGAAGAAAAAAAACAAATAATAAATTATGTTAATAAAGAAGTTCCCAGACAATTAAAAGATTATAAATTGATTATAGTAAATTTTATAATCGTTGGATGTTTATTGGTTTCAAATTATAAAGATGGAGTTTTACTTAATGAGATATATTTGGAAGAGCGGTATAGAAACATGAAAATAGGAAGTAGTATAATTAATGATTTAATTAAAGAACATAATATTATATATTTATGGGTTTATAAGGAAAATTTAAAATCGATAAAATTGTATAAACAATTTAGATTTATAATTATTGAAAAAACTAAAACTAGGTATTTAATGAAATATCAAAAAAATGTTTAACTTTTCTTAATAAATGGGTATTATAGTTATAGTAGAATCGGAGATGATAAATGTGACCAAGGAAGAAATTATTGAATTAGCCAGAAAAATTATTGAAAATAATAAGTATGCAATGATTGGAACAAACAGTGTAAAAGGTTATCCAAATGTAAGAGCATTGACTAAAATGAAACATGATGGATTTGAATTATTTTATTTTAGTACTAGAGCTAATTCAGAAAAAGTAAAACAAATGAGAAAGAAAAATAAAGGTTGTGTTTATTTCTATAATACCGATAGATATCAAAGTGTTATGTTAGAAGGAACATTCTTCATTGAAAAAAACAGAGATTTTGATGTGTCAGAAATATACAAAATAGATTATGATGATCCATATGATTTCTGTACTATTAAATTTGTAACAGAAAATATATATGTGTATACACATTTTCAAACAATTAAATTTAACATTAAGGAATTAAGATAATGGCCTTGTCCTTATTAATAATTAAGTTTAGGATGCTTTCCTAAACTTTTTAATTATTCAATTAACTTTTAAAAAATAAAGTGATATAATATAAGTGGAAGGTGAATTATGTACAAAGATAATAAAATTTTTATTTTAGGAATGGCAAGAAGTGGATATGAAGTTGCAAAAATTCTTTTACAAAGAAATAATACAATTGTAATAACTGATGCTAAAGAGCAAAAAGAAGAACATGTAGATGAATTAAGAGAATTAGGTGCAACAGTTATTATAACTAATAAACCCGAAGAAATGCTTGATGAAACGTTTGATTATGTTGTTAAGAATCCTGGGATTACTTATGAACATAAATGTATATTACGTGCTAATGAATTAAACATAACAGTCGTAAACGAAATGGAAGTTGCATATAACCTATTACCCAAAGATGTAAAGGTGATTGGTATTACTGGTTCAAATGGTAAAACAACTACAACTACATTAACTTATGAATTAATTAGAATGACTGATAAAAAAGTTCATATTGGAGGAAATATTGGTATACCTTTTTGTGCAATGCTCAATCAAATAAATGAAGGAGATATTATTGTCCTTGAAATTTCTGCACAGCAGCTCCATGATTTTAAAAATTTTCGCCCTAACATTGGAGTGATTACTAATTTAACCGAAACTCATCTCGACTTTTTTGGCACATATGAAAACTACGTTAATCATAAATTAATGATATTTGATAATTCAACTAAAGAAGATGTTGCTATTATTAATATGGTAGACAAAGATTCAGTTGGAAATATTAAACCGAATAAGATATATTTTTCAAGTAGCTTATTTGGTGATATTTATATTAAAAATAATGCTATTTATTATCATGATGAGTTAATAATAAATTTAAATGATATTAGAATAAAAGGTAATCATAATTATGAAAATATTATGTGTGCTATTATTGCAGCAAAAGTTTTTGGTGTTACTAATGAAATGATAAAAGAAGTATTAAATAAGTTTAGTGGTGTTGAACACCGACTTGAATATGTAAAAAAAATAAACAATCGTGAATTTTATAATGATTCAAAATCAACCAATGTTATTTCAACCCAAGTCGCCTTATCAGCATTTGATAAACCAGTTATATTATTAATGGGTGGATTAGATCGTGGTCATTCTTTTGATAATTTAGAAAGTTATTTAAAAAATGTTAAAGGAATTATATCATTTGGCGAAACAAAAAACAGGATTAAAGAGTTTGTTAATTCCATAAATGTTGATTGTATTGTTGTAGATAAATTAAGTGAAGCTGTAAAAGCAGCATATAATTTATCTAACGAAGGTGATGTAATATTACTAAGTCCTGCTTGTGCTTCATGGGATCAATATCCTGATTTTGAAACACGCGGACGAGACTTTAAAGATGTAGTTGAAAAATTAATTTAACAAAAAAGTAGAGCAATCTACTTTTTTATCTTGTTTTAGAACTTGAATAACCATTTACTAAATCATTCACATTAAAACTATATGAAATTTCTCTGGCATCAAAACTTTCCTTATCGTTTTCATCTATGGTCATTAAATATAGACTTTCAAATTTTTGAAGACTAACTTCAATTTTTTTTAATGATTCAACTTGTTTGACTGTTAACTTGTTTGGTAAGAAAACATAACCAAAATAATTATCTTCAACTGTGCAGTTGCAAAATAAAATATGTCCCATGTTAATCAAATCAAATCCTGCTTCATTAAACATAGAATAATCCACCTTACCTAGTGGATAACCTTCATTTCTAAAATCATTAACAATTTTTTTTAATGAATCACGATGATAAAATAAACCATCCCTTTTTCCATTGAATTTTATTTTACCGTCAAATTCGTGATTGTTTTCATCTCCAATAATAACTAATGATAAAGTATCTTTAATTAAATCGTTCATATTCAACTCCCTCAATAATAATATTTTAATTCTTTTAGCAATAAATGTCAACTTGGTTAGAAAGTATTTATAAAATGTCTGTTAAGTGATATAATGTAAAGGAAAATTAGAAAGGTAGATAATATGAAAATAAAAAATATAATTGGACGTGAAATATTAGATTCAAGAGGGAATCCAACTGTTGAAGTAGACGTGATTTTAGAAAATGGGGTTATAGGGCGGGCTAGCGTTCCTTCAGGTGCTTCAACAGGTTCAAAAGAAGCCCTTGAACTCAGGGATAATGAAAAAAGATATTTGGGTAAAGGCGTTTTAAAAGCTGTTAATAATATTAACAATATAATAAGACCTAAATTAATTGGTTATGATGTAACGGATCAATCGTTAATTGACAAAGTATTAATTGAACTAGATGGAACTCCTAATAAAAATAATTTAGGGGCCAACGCTACTTTAGGGGTATCATTAGCGGCGCTAAGAGCTTCAGCTAAATATAATAATCAACCACTATATAGATACATTGGTGAGGGAACTATCTTACCAGTTCCAATGATGAATATAATAAACGGTGGAGCTCATGCTGATAATAATCTTGATTTTCAAGAATTTATGATTATTCCACAAGCAAATACAATTAAAGAAAGAGTTAGAATTGGTGCTGAAGTTTTTCATACCTTAAAAAAAGTATTAAAAAATAATGGATATAATACATCAGTTGGTGATGAAGGAGGATTCGCACCTAATCTAAAAGGTAATCGTGAAGCTTTAGATTTAATTTGTAAGGCGATTACAGAGGCTGGTTATCGATTAAAAGATGACGTTACACTGGCACTTGATGTTGCCGCTAGTGAGTTTTATAAAGAAGGAATGTATTTGTTACAAAGTGAAAATAAGGAATATACAAATTCTGAATTAGTAGATTATTATGTCGAACTAGTAAATGATTATCCAATTGTTTCAATTGAAGATGGACTTCATGAAGATGATTATGAGGGTTTTAAAATGTTAACTGATAAATTGGGTCATATTCAATTAGTAGGTGATGACTTATTTGTAACTAATAAAGAAATATTTGTTGATGGTATAAACAAGGGAATTTGTAATTCAATATTATTGAAAGCTAATCAAATAGGAACAGTAACCGAAATGTTGGAAACAATAGAAATTGCTAAAAATAATAATTATAAAACAGTTATCTCTCACCGTAGTGGTGAAACTGAAGATACTTTTATAGCAGATTTTGCAGTTGGACTTAATCTTGGTCAAATAAAAACAGGATCATTGTCTAGAACAGATCGTGTTAGTAAATATAATCAATTAATAAGAATTGAAGAAGAATTAGGAAAATAATTGAGGTTTTATTATGGAAGTGTTTTGTTCAAAGTGTTTAGTAATTAATGAAGAGGGAAATACCAAATGTATTAATTGTGGAAATATAATTAATATTAGCAATGACTTAAAAATGAATCGTGTAACGAGAGCTGGTTTTTGGTATAGGTTGTTGGCCTTCATGGTTGATTTATTACTTATTGTGATTGTTTGGAGTATATTTTCTTTTGCTATTATTAAACTATTTCCATCTTTAGTATTTAAATTCGATGAGAAATTTATAAAGGGCATATTTTATATAATGGGTATAGTAATGATGATTTTATATAATGTATTAATGGAAACATCCAGTCGTCAAGCTACTATTGGAAAACAAATATTTAAATTAACAGTCGGTGATAGTTTTAATAATCCACTTAGTTTAACTGTTTCTATATGTCGATCCGTATCTAAATTAGTAACTTGCTTAACTTTAGGAGGTGGATATATTCTAATTCTTTTTAGTGAAGAGAAACAAGCAATACATGACATAATGACCAATACTTTCGTATTTAAAGAATTATAAATTAAATAATGACTTCTGATAATAATACCAGAAGTTTTTAATTGAAGAAAGATTATTCTTGTGCTATAATTAAACCATAGGATCAGGGAGGTAAAATATGGCGAAAAAGAAAAAAAAGAAAGATACGAAAAAAAAGAATGTAGGGTATTATACTGAACTACTAGGGTTGTTTTATATTGTTTTAGCGTTATTAGGACTTGGACAATTTGGTGTGATTGGTAAACTAATAACTTCTTTTGCATCATTTTTAGTTGGAACATGGCATTATGTCTTGTTAGCTATGATTTTTATCATTGGTATTTATATGATGGTAAAAAGAGAAAAACCAAATTATTTTACTTCTAAATTATTAGGGTTATATGTATTAATAATTGCTATATTATTGTTTTCTCATATAAATTATATTAAAGATACTGAATTAAAAAATTTTGATGTTATAGTAAATACTGTTACTAATTTTATGGGTTCAACTTACGATATTAATAATGTCCAAGGTGGTGGTATTTTAGGATCCATTTTTGCAGCGATTGGTTTGCAATTGTTTTCCTATGAAGGAACAGTTATTGTTGCATGGACTTTAGCAATATGTGGGTTTGTAATGTTTACTGGAATTACGATTGCTGATATGGTAACCAATCTTAACCAAAAAACCAAGAACATAATTAGTAAATTTAAAAAGAATAAAATAGAAGAAGATATTAAAAAAGCCGAGCAAGAGTTCGATAAAGAGGGTAAGATTGTTATAACTAGTGTTGACGATTTAATTAATATCCATGACAATCAAGTAACTGATAAACCAAAACCAGGTGTTACTGAAGTTTCAAATCAAGAAATAAAAGAAAATACAGAATCCTATCTTTTACCGCCATTAACATTATTATCACCCTCTGCTATAAACAAAAAGAATAATAATCATGAAGATGTGAAAGATAAGGTTAAACTATTAGAACAAGTATTAACTGACTTTGATATCAATGGCAAAGTAGTAGCAATTAATATCGGACCAGCTGTTACTCAATATGAACTTGAGATTAAGGCTGGAACAAAAGTAAATAAAATATTAAGCATTCATAGAGAAATCGCCCTTGCGCTAGCAGCTAAAGATGTTCGTATACAAGCACCAATTCCTGGTAAAAGGACAATTGGAATTGAACTTCCTAATAAGCATATTTCCATGGTTACAGTTAGAGAAATATTAGAAAAAATTCCTAAAAAATTGGATGATATAAAACTTATTGTATCACTAGGTAAAAACATTATGGGTGAACCTATTTATTTTGATATTAGTAAAACCCCACATTTATTAGTAGCAGGTGCGACAGGTAGTGGGAAATCAGTTTGTATTAATAGCATGATAATATCAATTTTAATGAGAACTAAACCTGATGAAGTCAAATTATTATTAGTTGACCCTAAGAAGGTTGAATTAAGTATGTATAATGGCGTCCCCCATTTAATGGCACCTGTAGTTACAGATTCAAGACTGGCTAACACTGCACTAAAAAAAATAGTTGTAGAGATGGAAAGAAGGTACGAACTTTTTAGTGATAGTGGTACTAAAAATATAGCTGGTTATAATATGTATCTTCAAAAGAAAAATGAAAAATTAAGTGACAATGACAAAGTTAAAAAACTTCCATATATAGTTGCTATTATTGATGAATTGGCTGATTTAATGTTAGTAGCAGCTAAAGAAGTTGAAGATTCAATTCTAAGAATAACGCAAATGGCAAGAGCTGCTGGGATTCATTTAATTGTTGCAACACAAAGACCGTCAACCGATGTTATTACAGGTTTAATTAAAGCTAACATACCGTCTCGTATTTCATTTTCCGTTAGTAGTAGTATTGATTCAAGAACAATACTTGATATGTCAGGTGCTGAAAAGCTGTTAGGTAAAGGAGATATGTTATTTGTCCCAATGGGAGAAAATATTCCTCTTAGAATTCAAGGAACCTTTATTTCTGAAGAGGAAATAAAGGCGATAGTTGATCATACCATTTCTCAGCAAAAGGCTAAATATGATGAAACACTATTAATGACTAATGAAGAAATGAACGCAACTACAATGGTTGATGAAAGAGATGCCTATGAAGAACCGTTGTATAATGAAATTGTAGAATTTGTTATAAGGGAAGGTAAGGCAAGTACTTCACTTATTCAACGAAGATTTCGATTAGGTTATAATCGCGCTGCCCGAGTAGTTGATCTAATGGAAGAAAGAGGAATTATTGGACCTAGTAATGGATCTAAACCAAGAGAAGTGTTAGTCCAATTCGATTCAGATAAAGATGAATAAAAAAAGAACTGTTTTATAGTTCTTTTTAAATATCTTTTCTATCTATATTTGCAGAATTAATAATTTCATTTGTAACATTGCTTCTAAATGTTATTGAATAATCGCAAAAGTGTGCGATTTTTTCAATTGATTCAAATGTTGGTTGACGATAACCTCGTTCCCAGCCACTTAAAGTTGTTTGAGTAATCAATAACTTTTCCGCTAACTCTTTCTGACTGAAATTATTATCAATGCGCATTTTTTTCAAGATTTTTCCAATCATTTTTTACCACCTAAATTTATTATGTCATAACCAATAAAAAAAATACAGTATTAGTGCAAAATGTATTAAAAAAGTACACTTTATTAGTATACAGTTCTAAAATATGCGAAAATTAAAAATCTAAACTATTTATTAATTAAAATTAATATGGTATACTTTTGTTATTAAAGGAGATGATGAAATGGAAAAAACATATATTATGTTAAAACCAGATGCAGTTAAAAGAAAAGTTGTTGGTAATATTATTAATCGTATTGAAAATAAAGGATATAATATTACAACAATAAAAATGTTTAATTTAGATGAAGAAATTTTAAAAGAGCACTATAGTCATTTGGTTGATATGCCTTTTTTTCCTGAATTAGTGTCATTTATGACATCAGGCCCAGTAATTGGAATGATTGTTGAAGGCGATGATGTTGTTCAAGGTATGCGCAATTTAATGGGACCAACTAAATGGGTAGAGGCAATGCCAGGAACCATTAGAGGTGATTTTGCTAATAATACAACTCAAAACTTAATTCACGGTTCTGATTCAGTAGCAAATGCAATAATTGAAATTGAAAGATTCTTTGGATAATCCAAAGAGTTTTTAGTTATATTCTAAAAATATTGAAAATGAATATAATTATGTTATAATATTGATAGGATGTGAAGATATGAGAGTAGTGATAAGTGCAGGTGGAACCGGTGGTCATATTTATCCAGCATTAGCCCTAATAAATAAAATAAAAGAAAAAGAGCCTAATAGTGAATTTTTATATATAGGAACTCATAATCGGATGGAAAAAGATATTATTCCAGCTCATGGAATTCCTTTTGAAACAATTGAAATGTATGGGTTTAATCGAAAAAACATATTTAAAAATTTCAAAACAATTAAATCATTTATCAATAGTTATTTCGTATCCCGTAAATTAATTCGGGATTTTAATCCTAATATTGTAATTGGATTTGGGGGTTATGTTACTGGTCCAGTTGTTTATGCAGCTAAGAATCTAGGGTATAATACTTTTATCCATGAACAAAATAGTATTCCTGGTAAAGCAAATTTATTTTTAAGTAAATACGTAACAACGATAGGGGTATCTTTTAAATCTTCAATCAAACATTTTCCAGAATATAAAACTATTTTTACTGGAAATCCTTGTGGTGAAGATGCAGTTACTCAACCACCACTTAAAAAAAATGATTATAAATTAAATCCTAATAAAAAATTAATCTATATAGTTATGGGTTCACTTGGATCATCGAAAATAAGTGAAATATTAATTAAAACGATGAGTTTATTTAAAGGTAAAGATTATGAAGTTTTATTTGTTACGGGGAAAGAATCGTATGAAGAAGTAAAAAAACATAAACTTCCATCTAATGTTTTTATTGAACCTTATATCGAACAACAGACAAGAATGATGAAAAATGCAGATTTAATAGTAACTAGATGCGGTGCTACTACTCTTAGCGAAATAATTGCTTTAAATATTCCATCTATATTAATTCCTAGTCCTTATGTACCAGATAATCATCAGTATAAAAACGCAATGGATTTGGTCAATAAAGATGGTGCTGTTATGATTGAAGAAAAGAATTTAAAGGGAGATATTTTAGTTAGAACAATTGATGAATTAATAAATGATGAAAAAAGAATAAAAATTATGAAAAAAAATTTAGATAGTTTAAAAATACCAAAAAGTGCAACTAAAATATATGAAACAATAAAAGAAATAATAGATAGGAAGTAAGTAAGATATGGACTTAATAGCAGAATTAAAGAAACTAAAATGCGGAAAAATAAAAGTAGATGTCCCACTAAAAGATTATACCACTTATAGATTATCAGGTAATGCTAAAGTGGTAGTTTACCCTAATGATATTGATCAATTAACAAAATTATTAGCTTTTATTAAAGAAAATGTTATTAAATATAAAATAATTGGAAATGGCAGCAATATAATATTTGCTACCAATTATTATGATGGAGTTTTAATTAAATTATCTGAGTTTAATAACTTGATTATTGATGATACCAAAATAATAGTTGGGGCTGGATATAATTTAACTAAACTAGCTTATAATTTATCAAAAAGGGGATTAACAGGATTTGAATTTGCACCTGGAATTCCTGGAACAGTAGGTGGAGCAGTCTATATGAATGCTGGTGCCTATAAATCTGATATGGGATATATCGTTAGTGAGATTAAAGTGTTAACACCTGGTTTAGAAATAAAAACAATGTATAACCAAGATTTGGATTTTCATTACCGAACTTCTTTTTTACAAAAAAATCCTGGTTATATTTGTCTAGAAGTAACCATTATCTTAAAACATGGAAATGTTGAAGTTATTAATGATTTAATTGCTGAACGTAAAAAACGTCGTTTAATGACCCAACCACTTGAATATCCAAGTGCTGGTAGTGTTTTTAGAAATCCTGAAGGAGATTCCGCTTGGCGTTTAATTGAAGCCGCAGGTTATAAAGGGAAAATATTTAATAATATTGAAGTAAGTGATAAACATGCCAATTTTATTATTAATCCAAATGGTGGTAGTGGAATCGAAATTAAAAATTTAATTGAACAAATAAAAAAAGATGTTAAAAAACAATTTAATGTTGATTTAATAGTTGAACAAGAAATCATAGAATAGAGGATTATATGGTAAAAAGAAATGTAAAAAGAAAAAAACGTAGATTAAATTTCAAAAAAATGTTTTTTTGTTTTGCTTTTCTTTTTTTATTTATATCTTTAATAAAAATTATAATAAATATGCCAATTAAAAATATTTATATTTATAATAATCAAATATTGACTGACCAACAAATAATAGAACTTGCTAAACTAGAAAATTATCCATCAACTTTAAAAAGTCTATCAGTTATAATTAAATCAAGATTAGAGAAAAATGAATATATTGAAGAAGTTAATGTTTTAAAAAAAAAGTTATCAGAGGTTCACATTGAAGTCAAAGAAAACTATCCGATTTTTATGAACCGAATATCAAATAAAACAATTTTATTAGATGGTCGAGAAGTAGAAGAAAAATTTCCTGTTCCAACTTTAATTAATATCGTACCAGATACTAAATATGATATATTTTTAGAAAAAATGAAATTATTAGATAGAGAAATATTATATCGTATATCAGAAATTGAATATAATCCCAATGATGTGGAAAGTAATCGTTTCTTATTTTATATGAATGATGGAAACTATGTATATATAGTGTTGGACAAGTTCCCTAGTATTAATAGTTATGTTGATATTATTAAAAATTTTGAAAATAAAAAGGGTATTTTATATCTAGATTATGGAAACCATTTTACAATTATCGATAATTAGGTAAAAACACTAACTTTTGTATTATTTCTTTTACTTTTTAAAAAAAATATAGTATAATTATTAATAGATTATAGGAGATGATAGTATGAAGAACATTTATACTAGTGTTGATATAGGTTCAGACACAATTAAAATAGTTGTTTGTGAACTTCATAAAAACAGATTAAATTTACTTGCAGCATCTTCTGTTAAATCACAGGGAATTAAGAATGGTGCTATAACTGATGTAGGTAAAGCTTCTGTTGCATTAAGAGAAGCAATTAGTGAAGTAGAAACAATGCTTGGAGTTAAAATAAAAAAAGTAATTGCTTCAGTACCTAATTTCTTAGCAGAATATATTTATGCAGAAGGTGTCGTTGACATAAAAAACGAAGATAATATTATCACAGGTGATGACATTATCAGATGTCTACATACTGCTGTTAAAACAAAAATAGGAGTAAATAGTGAACTAGTAACAGTAATACCGATTGATTTTTCTATAGATGATAATCAACTAATAAAAGATCCAAAAGGTATTGCGGGGAGCAAATTAAGTTCAAGAATGATTTTAGTAACAACACCTAAAAAAAATATCTATTCTGTAGTAGGAATGATTGAAAGCATCGGAATTGCCGTCGAAGATATATCATTAAATAGTATTGGTGATATATATGCCTTTAAAACAGCTGAAACCGAATCACAACTTGGAGTTATTATAAATATTGGTGCTGACACAACAACAGTATCATTATATAATAAAAATATCATAGTTAAGAGTTCTATCATTGGATATGGTGGTAATGATGTTGATAATGATATTGCTTATATGTATAAAATTACTAAAGATCAAGCTTTAAAAATAAAAGAAAGATTTGCTCTAGCTCATAAGTTATATGCTTCAGTTAATGACTTTTATGAAGTAGCAACAAAAAATAATGAAGTAATTTCAATTAATCAGTTTGAAGTATCAGAAATTGTAATGTCAAGACTTGAAGAAATACTGACTTTTGCAACAAAAGAGATAAATAACTTAACAAACAAGAAAATTCAGTATATAATTATAACTGGTGGAATGAGCAATATAGCCCATTTTCAATATATTGTAGATGATGTTTTTGGGAAAAATGCTACAATAGGTAATATAAAGGTTGTTGGAGTAAGAGATAATAAATACTCATCAGCTATTGGCAATATTGTTTATTTTATAGATAAATTAAAATTAAGGGAAAAACAATATTCAATGTTTAGTAAGGAAGATGTTGAAGAATTATCTTCAACTAAGAAAAGTTTGATTAATATTTCAAATGATTCAATGTTAGGAAAAGTATTTGGATATTTCTGGAGTGAATAAGGAGGAAAATTATGTTTGGATTAGAAATGGATCAATTAGCAAAAATAAAAGTAATTGGTGTTGGTGGTGGCGGAAACAACGCCGTTAATAGAATGATTGAATCAGGAGTTAAGGGAGTCGATTTTATTGTTGCAAATACTGATTTGCAAGTTTTAAATAATTCTCAAGCTCCTCATAAAATACAACTTGGAGTTGAGCTAACAAAGGGATTAGGAGCAGGTGCTAAACCAGAAATTGGTCGAGATGCAGCCTTAGAATCTAAAACTGAAATAGAAGAAGCATTAGAAGGTGCTGACATGATTTTTGTTACTTGTGGAATGGGTGGTGGAACAGGAACTGGGGCCGCACCAGTTATTGCAGAAATCGCACAAGAATTAGGAGCCCTAACTATTGGAATTGTTACAAAACCATTTAGTTTTGAAGGTAAAAAAGTAATGGAAAGATCAATTGCTGGTCTTGAAGAATTAAAAAAACATGTAGATACTTTAATTGTTATTCCAAATGATAGATTAAGAGAAATCGTTGACAAATCAACACCATTATTAGAGTCATTTAAAGAAGTAGATAACGTCTTAAGAAGAGGTGTTCAATCCATTTCTGATTTAATCGCTGTTGCAGGACTTATTAACTTAGACTTTGCTGATGTTCGCGCAATTATGGAAAACAAAGGAAATGCTTTAATCGGGATTGGAATCGGTGTAGGTGAAGATCGGGCAATTGAGGCAGCTAGCCAAGCAGTATCTAGTCCATTATTAGAAACAAGTATTAATGGTGCAACAGATGCTATTATTAACGTTACTGGTGGTGCCAACCTAGCACTTTCAGAAGTTGAAACAGTTGTTGAAACAATTCGTGGTGCTTCTAACACTGATATTAATACAATCTTTGGGGCTGTTATTAATGAAAACCTTAACGATGAACTTATTGTTACAGTAATTGCAACTGGTTTTGAAGAAGAAGGTAATCCACTTTATCATCCTTATACAAGAAGAGAAGAACTTCGTCAAGAAATTGATGAAACTACAAATGAAACAGAAATTCCAACATTCTTAAGAAAAAGAGGACT
>JAQVMY010000019.1 GCA_028703405.1 Bacilli bacterium | reverse complement strand
ATTTTTAATGATAAATTATTTAAAGCGTTTACTATTCCTTCTTTTGGAACATTACTAATTACAGCAGTTGCATAACTTGCTGATAGGTTATAAACATTGTAAAGTGCAGAGTTATTCATTTTAATTATTTCATTATCAATTTTAAAACTATAATCATCTATTAATTTTGCTTCAAAATCAGGATTAGGTCTTGTAAAGTCACAACTTGAACATTTAAAATTACCAAGGTTTCCATAATGGAAGTAATCAAAGGTTAAACGTTTACTACATTTTGGACAATACATAATATCAAGATTGTTTAAATTATTCTTTTTCTTTGAGTGTTTTGTTTTACTCAATCCATAATAAGTTATTTTACCTTTATGATTAAGTGAGAACTTAGATACTAATGGATCATCACTATTTAAAACTAGGTGAATATCATCAGTGATTTGATTGTTGATGTCATCCCATACTATATCATAATGACCATTTCTAGCTAATTGATCTCGTGATAAATTGTTAATAATAAAATAATTTGGTTTGATATATTTGATAACTTTTTTAACATATCTTTCATCTACTTCTAAGACTAAAATATCTTTTGTTATTTTGCCAAACATATTAGAATTATTAATAAGGCAAGTTAAAACCCCTAATTCTAGGTTGGATCCCTTACTATTGTTAGCAACAGTATATCCATTTTGATTATAAACATTAGTAAGAATTCCCGATATAGATGTTTTACCTGTGGTTCCTGTTATAAAAATAGTGGTTTTAGGAAGTTTAAAATAAGACATGATATTTTTATTAAATTTAAGGGCTAATTCCCCTGGAAAAACTGAACCTCTTCCTAATTTATTTAATAATATTCCACTAAATTTAGACATCATAATTATTAATAGTTTCATATTAACACCTCTAGTAAAATTATAGCATAAAAGCTAGCATAATTCGACATATAAAATTAAATAAATAATTTTTCTAGTTTTGTCGAAAGTATAAATTCTTTTTTTAGATATGATATATTATACTCGGTGATGATATGTTTAAAACAGAAATAGAATTTTCAAGAAATACTCTATACATTAATATAGAGGGTAATGTTAATCGTGACAACTTAGTAAGGTTAAAACAAAAAATATATTATATCATCGATGAATATAATGTTTTTGACATAGTCATTAATGTAAAAAATAGTGAATACGTTGATACTGATGCTTTCTATAATTTTCTCGATGAATACGATATAAAATATGGAGGGAATTTAATTGTTGTAGAATAATTATAAGTATGAAAAGATAAGATAACTCATAAACGGGTTATCTTTTTAATAAACTTAAATAGGGTGATCTAGTGAACTTAATTAATAGAATGAGATCTTATTTGTTAGAAGAAGAATTTGCGGTTAACATTTTAAAAAACAAAGTAAATATTATTAATTATATTAATATTGATCATTTTGATATTAATAAAGTTGTCATTAGGCATAGTGAAGGTTTTTTAAAAATTATGGGAAAAAATTTAGTTGTTTCGAAGTTATTAGGTGATGAAGTATTAATAACAGGTGATATTCAAAATATAGAATTGGGGTAATAGTCATGAAAAACAGTTTTATTTTCTTATTTGAAAATAAATTTGTTGTAAATATTAAGGGCAAAAATATTAATCGTTTTTTAAAGAGATTAATAAGTAACAAAATTGATTTGTTGGATGTTAAATATATAAATAGAAATGAAGTAAATATTAAAATAAGAGCATCTGATTATAATAAATTAAAGGAAATTAAAACAATATACGATATATTAATAGTAGATACAAAAGGCATGTTAAAAATTAAAAAGGTAATTAAAATTAATTCAGTTTTAATAACTACTTTCTTTTTGGGTATAATATTTTTAATATTTTTATCTAATGTTATTTTTGATATAGAAGTAATTCATACTAATAGAGAATTAAGAACTTTACTTTTAAATGAATTAAAAGAAGATGGTATTGATAGGTTAAAACTTCAAAAAAATTATAATAAAATTAGTAAAATAAAAAAACGTATTTTATCAAAATATAAAGATAAGATTGAATGGTTAGAAATTGAAAATGTTGGTACTAAATACATTGTTAGAGTTGAAGAAAGAAAATTACCTAATAAAGATGTTGAAAGCAAGAATCGTCATATTGTTGCGCGTAAGAGTGCGATTATAAAAAAAATAGATGCTGAAACAGGAGAAATAGTAAAAAATATTAACGATTATGTTAAACAAGGTGATATTATTATATCTGGTGAAATTAAGTTACATGATCAAGTTAAAGATATTATTTCTGCAAAGGGTAAAGTATATGGTGAGGTTTGGTATCAAACAACTGTTACATATCCATTAACTAGAAGAACTGAAGAATTATTATCTAATCGTAAAAAAATTTTGGTTATTCAAATTTTAAATAAAAGAATTGAATTATTTAATTTTAAATCATTTAAAGATAAGAAAATCAAACAAACTAATCTAATGAAACATCCATTATTACCAATTACAATTTCTTTTGAAGTTCAACAGGAATTAAAAATAGTTGAAGAAATGAATACTATTGATACAGCTATTAATAAGGCATTAGAGAAGGGCAAAGAAAAGATTGAAGAGAGACTTAGTGAAGATGAATATATAATTAGCCAAAATAGTTTGAAAGTTGATATAAAAAGTAGTAAAATAGAGTTAGATGTATTTTATGTAGTATATGAGGATATAACAAGTTATCAATTAATTGAAGAAATATTAGAAGAACCAAATGAAGAATAGAGGGTTAATGTGGAAAAAGAAGCTATTATCAATTTATTTACGGAAGTCTGGCCAATGATGTTAATTTTTTGTGTGGTTATAGTTTCTTTAAGAGTAGTCTATATTTTTAAAAATAACCAAAAATTTGTTATTTACAAAGAATTACTTTATTTAGCATTTTTACTATATATTATGTTATTATTTCATGTTGTAACATTTCAAGATGTGGTATGGTCTAGTTCAAATTTTACACCTTTTAAAGAAATGTTCCGTTATACTTTTGGAAGTAAAGGTTTTTATAAAAATGTAGTTGGTAATATGATTATGTTTATGCCCTACGGTTTTTTTGTTTCATATTTTATTAAGTTAAAAAAACCATATATTGTTTTAGTATTATCACTAATAGTATCAATTACAATTGAAACTACTCAAATGATAATAGGTCGTGTCTTTGATATTGATGATATATTTTTAAATATTTTAGGGGCATTTATTGGTTATTTTGTTTATAGGGTTTTTGCTAAAGCAGTAGATAAGTTACCAGCACTCTTGAAAAAAGACCATATTTATAATATAATAATTATATTGATTATTATTTTCTTGCTTACAACATTTGTAATTTTATAATAAAAGAGGTGGTAGAGTGAATAGTGTTGGTTTTTTTAATGAGACAGATGAGACTGTAGAAGAAACTGAAGAAATTAAAAAAGTTATTCATTATGCTTTAGATAACGAAAAATTGAAATATGTAGTATTTAATATAATTTTTGTTGACGACCTATTTATTACTTCGTTAAATCAGGACTACCGTGGAATGAATAGTCCGACTGATGTTATTTCTTTTGCTCTAGAAGATAATTTACCTATTGATTTGGGTAAATATCGGTTACTTGGTGATATTTACATTTCAGTAGATACTGCAAAGAGACAAGCAATAAATTATGGGCATAGTTTGCTTAGAGAGTTGTCATTTTTAGCAGTTCACGGATTACTTCATTTACTTGGATATGACCATATAAATGAGGATGAAGAAAAAATAATGTTTGAGAAACAGGAGTGGATTTTAGATGGATATGGAATCAAGAGATGAACAAAAAAAGAGAGGAATAAAACGTTTTTTAAATAGTTTTAAATATTCATTTGATGGATTAAAGTATGCTTACAAATATGAGCAAAGTTTAACTATTCATTTTGGAATTTCCCTAATAGTTATAATTTCAGGATTATATTTAAAGATAAGTTTAATAGAATGGTTATTATGCTTACTATTAATGGGTGTTGTAATGGCAACAGAACTTATTAATACGTCTTTAGAAGCAGTAATAGATTTGACTTGTCCTGAAATACATCCGTTAGCTAAAATAGCTAAAGATACAGCATCAGCCGCTGTTTTTGTGTTTTCAACAGTAGCATTCTTTAGTGGGTTAATCATCTTTTTACCTAAAATTATATTATTAATCGAAAGCTTAATTTAGGAGGATAAAATGAAACAAAAATTACAAGATTTATTAGGAAATGCTTATGCTCCATATTCTAATTATCAAGTAGCGGCTATTGTAGTAACTAAAGATAATCAAATATTTGGTGGTGTAAATGTGGAAAATGCATCGTATGGTGCGACCATTTGTGCTGAACGAAACGCTATTAATAGTGCAATTGCAGCAGGCTATAAAAAAGGTGATTTTAAAGAATTATATGTGATGGTAGCAAGTACTAATTTAGCCTTTCCATGTAATATATGTCGTCAAGTTATTGTTGAATTTTTTGATATGGAAGATGTTTTATATTTAATGAATGATACTGATACTAAAACTTATTTGATGAAAGATATTATTGTTTATCCATTTTCAGTTGAGGATTTAAAATGAAATCAGGTTTTGTAGCACTAGTAGGAAGACCAAATGTAGGAAAATCAACTTTAATTAATAACATTATTGGAAAAAAAGTAGCAATTACTTCTGATAAACCTCAAACAACTAGAAATATTATTCAAGGTATTTATAACACCTTAGATACTCAAATAGTTTTTGTTGATACTCCAGGTATTCATAAACCCAAACATAAGTTAGGTGAATTTTTAAATAAGCAGGCCTATTACAGTATTAATGATGTTGATATTGTTGTTATGTTGGTTGATGCTAGTTCAACTCTTGGACCTGGTGATAAACATATTATTGAGACTTTAAAAACAATTGAAAAACCAGTTGTTTTGGTAATAAACAAAATTGATAAATTAAAACGTGAAGAGTTATTACCAATTATTGAAAAATATAGTAAATTATATAACTTTTCAGACATTATTCCCTTATCCGCTTTAAAGAAAGATAATATTAGTGATTTAATAGAAACTTTAAAAAAATATTTAACAGATGAAATTAAATACTATCCAGATGATCAAATAACTAATCGTTCAACTGAATTTTTAATAGCTGAAATAATAAGGGAAAAGGTATTTAATTTAACAGAAGAAGAGATTCCGCATTCACTTACTTGTGTTGTCGAACAAATTAAAAAAGATAAAAATAAATATATAATAAATGCTGTTATTATTGTTGATCGTGAATCTTTGAAAAAAATTATTATTGGTAAACAAGGACAAAAAATTAAACAAATAGGTATTTTGGCTCGACCTGAAATAGAAATTTTACTTGGTGAAAAAGTATATTTAGAATTATTTGTTAAAACAATTAAGAAGTGGCGCGAAAAAGAAAAGTATTTGGCAGAATTTGGTTTTAATAATTTTGAATAATTTGTATAATTGTAATTTATAATAATCATCATATAAATAGAAAGGTGGTTATTTTATGAATAAAAAACTATTATGGGATCTATTTAATAATACAGGAAAGATAGAATATTATATAAAATATAAAGAGGTAGTTAATGGAGAAAAAAGAACAAAATAAACTTGAAATTGGCGGAATATATCGCCATTTTAAAGGTCAAAAATACAAAGTTTTGGCTCTAGCTCAAGATAGTGAAAATCATGATAGAAAACTTGTTGTTTATCAAGGTTTATATGATGGTGAACCTATTTGGGTAAGAGAATTAGATATGTTTTTATCAAAAGTTGATAAAGAAAAATATCCAGAAGTGTTACAAGTTTATCGATTTGAACTTATTAAATAGCAGGAGGCACGATTTATGATTGAAAAAATTGAAGGTATAGTCATAAATGAACGTGATTATAGTGAAAGTAGTAAGATTCTAAATGTATTAACAAAAGAACATGGTATTATTGGAGTGATATCTAAAGGATGCCGAAAAATGAAAAGTGAACTCCGTAGTGTAAGTGAAAAACTTATTTACGGTAGTTTTAATTTATATTATAAACAAGATAAATTATCAACATTAATTAGTGTTGATATTATTAACAGTTTTAAATTAATTAGAAAAGATATAATTAAAATAAGTTACGCAACTTTTCTATTGGAATTAACAGAACAGGTTTTTAGACAAAATCAAAATTTAGATATTTATGAATTATTAATTTCTAGTCTAACTAAAATTGATGAAGGCCTTGACCCTGTAGTTGTAACTAATATTTTAGAGTTAAAATATTTAGATTATTTAGGTGTTACTCCTGTACTTGATAGTTGTGTAGGTTGTGGAAGTACTAATTCAATTGTTGGTTTATCGGTTATTAAAGGTGGATATATTTGCAATAGATGTCGCACAACGGAAAAAATTCTTAGTGAGAAATCAATTAAAATGATTAGAATGTTTTATTATGTTGAACTATCCAAAATAACAAAAATAGATATTAGCGAACAAGTAAAAAAGGAAATTAATTATTTCTTAGATGAATATTATGAAGAATATACAGGACTATATTTAAAGAGTAAAACTTTTTTAAATAATTTGTATCAAATATGTTAGGAGTATTAGATGGAAGAATATAAATATTTAATAGTACCATTAACTACGTTATTAATCGCCCAATTAATAAAATTCATATTTGAATCAATAAATGACAACGAATTAAAGTGGGGAAGATTGTTTAATGGAAGTGGTGGAATGCCAAGTTCACATGGGTCATTCTCATTTTCATTAACCATGATGATAGGTTTAAATGAAGGATTTTCAAGTGTTTTATTTGCCATTGCTTTAATCTTTTCATTAATTGTTGCTTATGATGCAATTGGTATTAGATTAGAAAGTGAAAAACATGCTCAAGCATTAAATCAAATTAGTAAACAAATTTTTTCGAAAAATTATAAAGAAGGATTTGCTCATTTAAAAGAAGAGTTGGGTCATACTATTTTAGAAATTGTAGGAGCTTATATTTTAGCTACCACTAGTGCATTAATTTTTACTTATGTGATTTTTTAAATTAATATATTATATAAGACAAATAAAAAAATATTTGTCTTTTTTGTTGTTATAAAACTTGTCTATTAGTGCCCAAGCTTACATATATATTAATAGGTGATTTAATGTTTTTTAAAGGAATACATAGTCGTATTAAAATAGTGTTATTTGTTTTTATTATGTTAATGATCTTAATTGTTTTTAAAGTTTTTTATATTCAAGTTATTGATTATGAACGCCTTAATAAATATGCTTCTGGTCTTTGGAGTCGTAATTTGCCAATTGAAGCTAATAGAGGATTAGTCTATGATCGAAACGGAGTTGTGCTTGCTGATAACTTAACAACAACATCTTTAGTGTTAATACCTAATCAAATTATAAATAAAGAAATGACTAGTTCAAAACTAAGTAAAATTTTAGATGTAAGTGTTGACGAAATGAAGAAGCATGTGTACAAAAAAACATCAATCGAAAGAGTTCATCCTGAAGGTAGAAGATTAACATATGATATAGCTGATGAAATATTATCACTTAATCTTCCAGGTGTTTATTTAGTTAAAGAAGCAAAAAGGAACTACCCATTTGATACTTATATGTCTCATACTTTAGGTTTTGTTGGAATTGATAATCAAGGCCTTAGTGGTCTAGAGTTAATGTATGATGATTATTTAACAGGTAGTTATGGTGCTATTAAATATTTCAGTGATGCGAAAGGTAAAAAATTACAGTTAACAGAAATTTATGAAAAACCGCAAGATGGTATTAATGTTACTCTAACTATAAATCATGAAATCCAATTAGCATTAGAAAGGGAATTGGATAATGCCTTATCTAAATATAATCCAGACCAAGCCTTGGGTATTGTGATGGATCCTAATAATGGTGAAATACTGGCATTATCATCTCGTCCTAATTTTTCTCCAAGTAATTATCAAGATTACACAGTAGAAGAAATAAATCGTAATTTACCAATCTGGGCGACTTATGAACCAGGGTCAACTTTTAAAATAATTACTTTAGCATCAGTTTTAGAAGAAAAACTAATTGATTTAGAAAAGGATACTTTTCATGATTCGGGTAGTATTAAAGTGGAAAATGCTAGACTAAGATGTTGGAAACATGGTGGTCATGGTAGTCAAACATATTTAGAAGTAGTTGAAAATTCTTGTAATCCTGGTTTTGTTTCACTAGGTCTTAAATTAGGAAAAGAAACATTATTTGAATATATTAATAACTTCGGTTTTGGTAAGAAAACAGGTGTTGATTTAAATGGTGAAGGAAGTGGTATTCTTTTTAATCTAGATAATGTTGGTCCAGTAGAGTTAGCAACAACAGCCTTTGGTCAAGGTGTATCAGTTACTCCTATACAACAAATAACAGCTGTAAGTGCGGCTATTAATGGAGGTTATTTATATAAACCATACATTGTAAAAAGTTTAAATGAACCAGTCACTAATAGTGTTATTAAGTTAAATGAAAGTCAACTGGTTCGTAAAGTTATTAGTGAAGATACAAGTAGTAAAGTTAGGTATGCTTTAGAAAGTGTTGTATCAAATGGAACTGGAAGACCAGCTTATATTGAAAACTATCGAGTTGGTGGTAAAACAGGAACTGCTCAAAAAGTAAAAGATGGTAGATATATGGTTGGAAACTATATTGTTTCATTTATTGGTTTTATGCCAGCGGATGACCCCAAAGTAGTTGTTTATATTGCACTTGATAATGCTAAGGGTGTAACTCAATATGGGGGAACTATAGCAGGTCCAATTGCCCGTAATGTAATGTTAGAAACAATTGATGTTTTAAATATTGAAAAAAGAAAAGGTGGAATGCCTAAAGAATATAATTATTTAGATAAAAAATATGCAACGGTTCCAAGTGTTGTTGGAATGAATGTAAAAGATGCTATGAAATTACTTAAAAGTTTTAAAGTTGAATTTAGTGGCTCAGGAAATACAATTATGTACCAATCACCAAGTGTAGGAGAAAGAATTTATGAGGGAAATGTTGTTAGATTATTATTAACTGAAGGAGGAGATTAAATGCTTATTTTAACAAAATCCGTAATGGTCATGATGCTTAGTTTTATTATTTCAATATTTTTTGCAATAATAACAATACCAATATTGAAAAAAATGAAAGTTGGTCAACGTCTTAGTATATATTTGGAAGAAACACACAAGAAGAAATCTGGAACACCGACAATGGGGGGAATCATTTTTATAGTTCCCACCATTTTAGTATTTATAGCATTATGGTTTTTTAATAAAATTAATATTACTTATAGTTTAGTAATTGTAATGGTTACTTTTATTAGTTATGGGATACTTGGTTTTGTAGATGATTATTTAATAGTTAAAAGAAAAAGTAATAAAGGTTTGAGTGAAGCAACCAAATTATTATCACAATTAATAGTTGCTATTATTTTCTTTTATCTGTTTATGAAAGCAGGTAATGAACCGTTACTTTGGGTTCATTCATTAAATATTAAATTAAATATCGGCTGGTTATATGGGGTATTTATTTTATTAGTATTAGTAGCTAGTAGTAATGCAGTTAATATAACTGATGGGTTAGATGGGTTAGCTGGTGGTCTTTCAGTTATTGCTTTTTTAGCCTTTGGTATTATTAGTTGGGGTACTGGGTGGTTAGATGGATACGAGGAAATCGCTTTACTTTGTTTTACATTAATTGGCTCACTTTTAGGATTTTTAGTATTCAATGTTAGTCCAGCAAAAGTTTTTATGGGTGATACGGGATCTCTTGCAATAGGTGCGACCTTAGGTGCGATTGCAATAATAACTAGACATGAATTATTATTAATGGTAATTGGAATAGTTTTTGTAATTGAAACTATGAGTTGTGTTATTCAAAGAGTTTATTATAAATTTACTCAAAAAAGAATTTTCTTAATGACTCCCATCCATCATACTTTTGAAAAGAAAGGATGGGATGAACGGGATATTGTTAAAATGTTTTGGATAATCGGACTTATAGGGGCAATGGCGGCAATTATCTATGGAGTCTGGTGGTAAGATTGAAAAAACAAACAATAGATATACTATTATTAATAACAATTATTACTATTGCAATTTTTGGTATTATTATGATATACTCCGCATCATATATATGGGCGGAATATAAATTTAATGATCCTTTAAAATTTGTGAAAAATCAAACATTATTTTTTGTTATAGGTATGCTTTTATTATATATTGTTAGTAAAATTAATTATTATACTTATTTTGAATACTCTAATATGCTATTACTTACCTGTATTATTTTGTTAATTTTTGTATTAATACCAGGGATAGGTACAGTTAGAAATGGAAGCAGGAGTTGGTTTGGAATAGGATCATTTGGAATTCAACCAAGCGAATTCACGAAACTTGCACTTATAATTTTTACTTCAAAATATTTATCTAAAAATATAAAAGATATTAAGGATATTAAAAAAGGAGTTCTGCCATTAATTATTTTAACATTACTTATTTTTGGTCTTATTATGTTACAACCAGATTTTGGAACAGGTACAATTATTGTAATGACTATTATGGGAATGCTTTTTATGTCAGGCGTTAAATTTTCATTTTTTATGAGAATTGGAATGGTTGGTATTTTAGGGGTAGTTGGACTTATTATTGCTGCCCCTTATCGAGTAGCCAGAATTCTTTCGTTTTTAAATCCTTGGAAAGACCCTTTAGGTTCTGGATTTCAAATTATTCAATCACTTTATGCTATTGGACCTGGTGGAATATTTGGATTTGGATTTGGAAATTCTCGTCAAAAACATTTTTATTTACCAGAACCCCAAACAGATTTTATCTTTTCCATTATTAGTGAAGAGTTTGGTTTCTTAGGAGTAATAATTATTTCAACATTATTTTTAATTATAATTATTAGAGGCTTTACTATTGCTAGAAATTGTAAAGATTTATTTGGTAAGTTTTTAGTATCTGGTATTATTTTTGGATTAGCTTTTCAAACAGTACTTAATTTAATGGTAGTAGTTGGATTAATACCTGTAACGGGAGTAACGCTGCCGTTTCTATCATACGGAGGTTCTAGCCTTTTAATAACACTTGCATCAATGGGGATTATACTTAATGTAAGTAGATATCAGAAATAATTATAATATATAAAAAATATTTTTTAAAAATATTTTTTTATATACTTTAAAGAAATGCATAATAACATTATCAATGATTTCATATGGTAACTTTACAGATAAAGGTTGAATAAACATTAAAAATATAATATAATGTTATAAGATAGTGAGGCATAATATGGATGTTAATATAAAGATTCCTAATCATTTAGGTATTATTGTTGATGGGAATGGGAGATGGGCTAGTAATCGAGGTCTATCTCGAAGTGAAGGGCACAAAGCTGGAGCTAAAAGATTAAAAGAAATAATTAAATATACCTTTTCAAAAGGAGTTAGGGTTTTAAGTATATATGTATTTTCAACAGAGAATTTCAAAAGAAGTGATGAAGAAGTTAATTATTTAATGGAACTATTTGTTCATCATTTTAAAAGTGAATTTTCAAAATTAAAAGATGAGAATGTTAAGATAGTTTTTTCTGGTAGAAGAGAACCATTACCAGATAAAGTATTAAAAATAATGGACAAACTAACCGAAGATACCAAAAATAATGATGAAAATATATTAAATATTTGTATGAATTATGGTGGTCATGCGGAAATTATTGATGCTACCAAAAAAATAAGTAATGAAGTTCTTAATATGTTAATATCAATTGACTCAATTAATGAAGAAACATTTAGTAAGTATTTATATAATGAATTACCACCTCTTGATTTTGTAATAAGAACAAGTGGGGAAGTACGATTAAGTAATTTTATGCTATGGCAATTATCGTATTCTGAATTATATTTTCCTGAAATTTACTTTCCAGATTTTGATAAAAAAGCCTTTGATGAAGCTTTAATTGAATATAATAATCGTAATCGCAGATTTGGAGGTATTAAATATGAAAACAAGAATCATTAGTGCAATAATCGTCCTTTTAATAGTTATTCCTATAATTATAACTGGTAATAGTATTTATAATATAGTTATTTATATCTTGTCTTTAGCAGGATTAAAAGAGTTTATAAATATTAAAGAAACAAAGAAGAAAGTACCTGATTTTATTAAATTTATTTCATTTATTATAATGACTTTAATTGTTATTGGTAGCACAACTACTACTGAATTGGTTTACACTATGGATTATCGTATTATTGCAGGATTATTTCTAGTTTGTTTATTACCAACTGTGTTATATCATGATAATAGTAAATATAGTATTCATGATGCATTTTATTTAATTGGAGGTCTGTTCTTTCTAGGATTGTCATTTCATTTGCTTATTGTCTTGCGAAAAATTAATTTCTTCATAATTATATATTTATTTCTAATTACTATTATGACCGATACATTTGCTTATTTTACTGGATATTTAATTGGCAGGAACAAATTATTAGAAGTTATTTCTCCTAAAAAAACCTGGGAAGGATTAATTGGGGGAACAATTATGGGAGTATTTGTTAGTTTTGTTTTCTATACAACTGTAATTAATTCAAATATTGATATAGCAACTCTACTAATTGCAACAACATTTTTATCATTAGTCGGGCAATATGGTGATTTAGTTTTTTCGGGTATTAAAAGATATTATGGAAAAAAAGATTTCTCAAATCTTATGCCTGGTCATGGTGGTATCTTAGATCGTTTAGATAGTATAATCTTTGTTGTATTAGGCTATATGTTCTTTATAACAATATTGTAGAAAAGGGGTTTATAATGACATTTATTTATTTTGTATTGGTTCTAGGAATTACAGTTTTTATTCATGAACTGGGTCATTTTATTTTTGCTAAAAGAGCAGGAATATATATATATGAATTTTCACTTGGGATGGGGCCTAGAATTTTCAAATTTAATCGTCCAAATGATGAAACTGAATATTCAATTAGGTTATTTCCAATTGGTGGATATGTAAGTATGTCAGGTGAAGAAGTGGAGATTGATGAAAGTGTTCCAAAAGAAAAAAGATTTCAATCTAAAACTTGGATTCAAAAATTTTTAACTATTGTTGCTGGAGTATTATTCAATTTTATTTTAGCGATTGTTTTATTATTTATTGTTGGGTTAGTTGTTGGTTCACCACAAAACACACCAATTATTGATTCATTAGATGAAGAGTATCCGACCTATAGTACGGAACTTAAACCTGGTGATGAAATTGTTAAAGTTAATAATAAAAAAATTAGGTCTGTTGATCGATTAATGATGGAACTTCAATTAAATAGTGGTAAAGATCTTACTTTTGAAGTAATTGATAAAAATAATAATGTTAAAACTGTTGAATTAGAACCAAAAAAGATTGAAGAAAATGGTAAGGAAGTTTATAAATATGGATTTTCAATAGATAACACCATTACTAGAGGGATTCTTCCTTCTGTTAAATTTGCTTTTGTAAAAACAGGTAATTTAATAGAACAAATGGTTATTATTGTTACATCATTAGTGACTGGTCAATTGAAGTTAAATGCTTTAGCAGGTCCGATTGGAATATATGGTATTGTTGGAGAAACAGCTAGAACTGGATTGATTAATATAGTTTATTTAATAGCTTTTTTAAGCATTAATGTTGGATTTATTAATATAATGCCTTTTCCTGCATTTGATGGTGGTCGATTACTTTTCCTGGTTGTTGAAAAGATAAAAGGAAGCCCTATTAATGCTAAGGTTGAAAATGTTGTGCATAACATTGGATTTTCACTTTTAATCTTATTAATGCTGGTTGTTACTTATAATGATATATTAAGGTTATTTAAATAAAAAAGTCTACACTATTAAAGGTGTAGACTTTTATTGTATAATTATTTAATTTTGATGCTTGCTTCGAGCAGTCCTAAAAATAGGGGATGAGGTTTAATAGGTCTACTTTTAAATTCTGGTCTAAAT
>JAQVMY010000094.1 GCA_028703405.1 Bacilli bacterium | reverse complement strand
AAAAAGATATATTAAAAAAGAAAATCTATACAAAAATAAACTTTAAATTAATAAAGAGATATGCTATAATCATTTTGTTATTCAAGTAATAGGGGTATGGTCTAATGGTAGAATAACGGTCTCCAAAACCGCTGATGGGAGTTCGATTCTCTCTACCCCTGCCATTAAAAGAAAAAGTCGAAATTTTATAATTTTTTGACTTCGTATAGATATCAATTAGTTAAATACTAATTGATTTTTTTGTTCTAAAGGAGGAAAAGTTATGAAATTAGAAATAACAAAAGAAGAATTAGATATTGATATTAGTATTCAAAGAAAGGTAGATGTTATATGTAGTTTTTGCAAAACAAAGGCTAAATATATCAATGGTAGTATTAGACGAGTTAAAAAAACGAATCTAGTCTATATTGAGCCACATCGAATTATTATTAATAATTTAGTGTTTCTAATTTTTAATAATAGTAACAATATCTTCCTAGGTAATCTTAATAATCAATATGAATTAAAAGATTTAGAGAAAATCTTAAAATCGAGTGAGAAAGGATTGGCGATGTAAATGGCTTATGAAGAAGAATCTAAAAACTACTATAAAGAAATGCTCACTAAGAGATTAGTCTATGAGCTGTATCTTTATAAGAAATATTTTGAGGATTCACATGAAAGTATGTTTGAAAATTTCAAATCATGTTTAGATAATTGGATATTAGATGATAATGAAATACAACAAATAATTAACAATGCTAAAAAAGAAATGAAAGAGTCATATAAGCTAGAAATCGTATGTGATGAGCCATTAATGTTTAAGAAGATTGACATTTCTTAAAAAAGTGATATTATATAGAACCAAGAAGTGCAGTAAACCTTATCTGAATGGAGGTTGATGTAATGAAGGATTATAAATTTAAAATAATATTGAATCTTTTTAAGAGGTGTCAAAGGTATTGATAATTAATACTTTTGTGCCTCTTTTTTGTAGAAAGGAGATGTGTTAATGATTGAAGATAAAAAGATTGCTGGTATTTATATTAGGGTGTCCACGGAAGATCAAGATCAGCAGCGCCATTAAAATTTGGGGATTTGATTTATTTATATATTGGTGGAGCGCACCTCCTTATAATATTTTAACATAAATAGTTTTTTATTTATGTCTACTATAAGGGGTGCAGTTCATCACTGTAGATTTTTTATTTGTTCGCTTGTTACATAAACAGTTTTATAATTACCAACAACCCCCAAAACTGTTAGTTTAGTTCCCTATTTTCAATTTTCACAAACAAAACGGAGTCCTCTTTAGAAAACTCCTTCTGGGGTTCATTAAATTCACCATTTCACTTCTTTTTAGTGATATTATGCCTTGCAACAACGGCTTATCATTCAACTTGAGACCACTGTTTTTAATATTATTTGTTATCTCTATTTTTCATAAAATTGTAATTTACTTATTATCACTAGTCATTTTCTTTTTAAAAACAATAATTGTAATTATTGAAACTATTATGATATATATAATAACTGTAATAGATGAGTTCAACATATTTTGATAATTTCCATTTAATATACCTTTAGTAATATTTACACAACTTTGAAATGGTAAAATATCACATATGATTTGAAAAAAATTACCAACCATAGCTGCAGAAAAATACATTCCACTAGTAAATGCAACTAATTGAACGATTACACTTGATAGACCAGATGATCCCTTTTCAGTTGTAACTGATCCGATTAATATTCCTATCATAATAAACAATATTGATATAGGTATTGATACTAACATTGTTAAAATCACATTTATACTAAAATTTAGTCCTAGTATTATCGCAACTGTAAAAAATAACATATTTTGAATAACAATCAAAGGTAAAACAGAAAGTGTATAACCAAGTATATATTCCATTGATTTCATTGGGCTAGTTCCTAATCTAATAAGGAAGGAAGTTGTTCTGTCTTTAGCCACTAAAGCGGCTGTAAATAATGTTATAAAAGAGAAACTAAATATAACTATTCCTGGAGTAAAATTTTCTAGTTTATATACTTCATTTGGTATCTTAAATTGTTGAAATATAAACAATAAAAATAATGGCAACAATATAGAAAAAATAATACTTAGAGGGTCTCTAATTGTTTCTTTAAAGTTTCTATTAGCAAAATTGATTGTTCTCACTATTTCACACCTCCAGTAGCAAAGCTGACAAAAGCATCTTCAAATGTTTTAGCACCAGACCTTTTAATTAATTCTTCAGGAGTACCAACCTCTATTAATTGTCCTTTTGCCATAATTCCAACTCTATCTGAAAGATTTTCAGCTTCCTCCATATAATGAGTTGTTAATATTATTGTAATTTTACCTTTTAATTCATTAATTACTTGCCATAACTCTTTTCTAGCAATAACATCAAGTCCAAGTGTTGGTTCATCTAAAAATAGAATTTTGGGGTCATTAATTAGAGCTAATGCTATAGATAGTTTTCTTTGCCAACCACCAGATAAAGTTTTGGTTTTTTGATTTAATACTTCTTCTAAATTAAATAGTTTTATTATCTCATATATTTTTTCTTTAGAATTCTTAATTTGATAAACACCTGCCATAAACTTTAAATTTTCCATTACTGTCAAATTTAAAGCTACTGAAGTTTCTTGAGGTGAAATATTGATGATTTCTTTGATTGACATTTGGTCTTTTAAAGAATCTTTTCCATCAATGACTATTTTTCCAGAAGTAGGTAATATTAATGTAGATATCATCTTGATTATTGTGGTTTTTCCTGCTCCGTTTACTCCAAGCAAAGAAAATAATTCACCCTTATTAATTTTAAAATTTAATGAATCTACTACAACTTTATTCTTAAACTTTTTAATTAAATCAGTTGTTTCTATGGCTATCATTTTTATCACTCCTCTTATTTAGAATATTGTCTGTTAAATCTTCAATTGTATCTGACTTTACTAATGCCATTCCTTTATCTTTATCACATAATACAATAATTGAATCACCAGGTTTAATATCAAACATATCTCTAACGTCTTTAGGTATCACTATTTGGCCTTTCTCGCCGACTTTGCAAATCCCAACATACTTATCTCTTTCCATATAATCCCTCCTAGAAATGTATACAAGTTATACTTTTCATACAAATTATACCGTTCAACATATAAAAAAGCAACCCCTATCGAGATTAGATTAATCGAGGTTTGTAATTTACTGTTTTTTATGTTAAAATATATTTGTAATTGATATCTATAATTTATAGCACATTCCACTTGTATTAAATTTCTTAATACACTACTGGTAGGTGCCAATTATGAAAACAAAAGAGGTTGTTAAATTAAACCTCTTTTTGTATTATAATTGAGTAATAAGTTAATAAAATTGTAGTATTATATAAAGATAAATAGCCCTTTGATATTACGGGAATAAATCTAGAATCTTCTCAATATTTTATAGAACTATTAATATATTTAAAAAGTCTTATAAGATTTTATTTTGCATGTCCAGAAAGACCATATTTTTTAGTTATCGGATCCTTATAAATAAAACTTTTTTTCGGTACATAAGTGTGAGTTATATAAATCATAAAGATTG
>JAQVMY010000093.1 GCA_028703405.1 Bacilli bacterium | reverse complement strand
AAACATTGTTGGTGCTTGATGCAACTACTGGTCAAAATGGAATAAGTCAAGCTAAAGAGTTTAAAGCAATTACTAATATTACTGGAATTGTCCTAACTAAATTAGATGGTACAGCTAAAGGTGGAATAGTACTCGCAATAAAAGATAGTGTTGGTATTCCTGTTAAATATATCGGACTCGGTGAAGGTAAAGATGATTTAAAAATTTTTGATATTGAAAAATATATATATGGATTATTTAAAGATTTAATGTGAGGTGGATTATGAAAAAGGAATTAGAAGAATTAACAAATGTTCAAAAAGTTTCATTACTTAGTCAAATATTAATAACCTTCTTTATCTTAGTTTTTTTGTTTATGTCAATTGGAGAACCTAGTCTTATGGAAGTGGTTAATATATTATTAATAATATTGTTCTTAGTTATGGGTTTTAATAATCATATTTTGTACAAAAGAAAAAAATTTACACTTTTTAATATTATTATTGCATTATTATTATTTATTGAAAAGTTGTTTTTATAATATGAGTGAAAGATTGTATATAAGCGCTCTTTATGATTATTATGGAACATTATTGACAAAAAAACAACAATTATATTTTGAAGATTATTATTTTAATAATTTGAGTTTAGCAGAAATAAGTGATAATTATGAAGTTAGTCGCAGCGCTGTTCATAAACAATTAAAAGATGTTGAACTAAAATTAAATAATTATGAAACTAAATTAAAACTATATCAAAAAGGAATAAAAATAAAAGAATTAACTACTGATCTGGATGTTTCAATATGCGAAAAAATTAATGAGTTAATATAAAAGAATGAAGGGATGATTTGATGTTTGGAAAGATTGTTTATATAAGTGATAATTTGGCTCATGTTAAAATAGCAGATGGAACTCCAATTGCTACTAACTTAATGAATCTGCATGTTATGTTTGAAGATAAGAATAAAAAAATATTAGGTGAAATTGAAGATATTAGTTCTGAAATCATTAAAATTCGATTTTTAGGTGAAATTGTTAATGACAAATTTGTTGGAGGGGTTATTAGAAAACCTACTTTATCAGCTACTATAAGGGTTATTAACCCAGAAGAAATCTCCTTAATTATCGGAAAGGAAACACCGAAGAGTTTTTTACTTGGTTATTCTCCACTTTATGACGATTATCCAATTCATATTGATGTTAATGAATTATTTAGTAACCATTTATCTATATTTGGTAATAGTGGAAGCGGGAAATCATACGGTGTTGCCAGAATTCTTCAAAACATCTTTTTAAATAAAAATGTTGTTCCTTTTAAGTCTAACTTTTTTGTGTTTGATGCTTATGGTGAATATCATAATGCTTTTGTAAATCTTAATAAAATTAATTCTAATTTTAATTTTAAAGTTTATACTACTAATACTAATCATGTTGGAGTAAATTTGCTTAAAATACCAATTTGGTTATTAGGTGTTGATGAGATTGCACTGCTTTTATCAGCTGAATCACATGGTCAATTACCGATTATTGAAAGAATGTTAAAGTTAGTTCGCGTCTTTGCCGAAAAAAGTGAAAAAACTGAAAGTTATAAAAATCACTTAATTGCAAAAGCTATAATGGCCATACTATATACTAATCAGACACCAGCAAGTAAAAGAAATGATGTTTTTTCCATAATTGCAAGTTGTAGTACTGAAAAGTTTAATTTAGAGGCACCTGTTAATGGTGTTGGATATGTTCGTAAATTTCGTGAATGTTTTACAATAGATTCAGCAGGTAATTTTACTGAGAATGTTCTTTTAACTAGCTATATTACTCAATTTATAAATGATGAAATTGAAAAATATATTCCAAGTGGTACTAATCCTTACTCATTAGAAGATTTAGAAAGAGCCCTAGAGTTCACTTTAATATCTGAAGGATTGCTTCGTAACGAAAAATCATTTAGTGATGCTATAACGTTAAAAGTAAGACTGCATTCAATTACTATCGGGGAATATGCCAAATTTTTTGAAGTTGATAAATATATAAGCAAAGAAAACTTTATCGCAGGTTTAGTATCAACAAATGGCAAGAAGGCCCAAATAGTTAATTTTAACTTAGAAGATGTTGAAGATTGGTTTGGTAAATTTGTTACTAAGTTGTTTGCTAAATTATTTTTTGATTTTACTAAGAGTCTAAAAAATCGTGCCTCAGTTCCAATGCATCTATTTTTGGAAGAAGCACACAGATATGTTCAAAATGATAATGATATTTATTTAATTGGTTATAATATTTTTGACAGGGTTGCCAAAGAGGGTCGTAAATATGGGATGATACTTAATTTAATTTCTCAAAGACCAGTTGAAATATCAGAAACAGTTATATCACAATGTAGCAATTTCTTAATCTTTAAAATGAATCATCCCCGAGATTTAGAATATATAAGACAAATGTTACCTAATATAAGTGCAGAAATAGTAGAAAAACAAAAAAGTTTACAACCTGGTACTTGTGTCGCCTTTGGTCGTGCTTTTAAAGTACCAATGATTGTAAAAATGCAATTACCAAATCCCGAACCTCATAGTAGTAATGCAGATGTTGTAGATAAATGGACGGTGGATCATAATGGAAAATAAAGTTGTTATTATTGGCTGTGGAAATGTAGGTATGAGTTATGCCTATGCCCTACTTAATCAAAAAACAAAAGTAACAGATATTATCTTAATAGATATTGATGAGGAAAGAGTTGTTGGTGAAGCTATGGATTTAAATCACGGACTTCCTTTCGCTCCAGGAAAAGTTAGCATTAAAGCTGGAACATATACGGATTGCATGGATGCATCAATTATTTGTATATGTGCTGGTTCTGCCCAAAAAGAAGGAGAAAAAAGATTAAACTTAATTCATCAAAATGAAAAAATAGTTAAAGATATAGTAGATAAAGTCTTAAAAACTAATTTTCATGGTATCTTCTTAGTGGTTACAAATCCTGTTGATGTCATAACTTACGTTGTTCAAGATTATTCAAAATTTCCAAAAGGAAAGGTTATTGGAACAGGGACAACCTTAGACACAGCAAGATTAAGATTTTTAATTGGAGAACACTTAACAATCAATCCTAAAAATGTTCATACCTATGTTTTGGGGGAGCATGGTGACAGTGAATTTGTACCTTGGTCTAACGCCTTTATTGGTAGTAGTCAAATTGAAGATTATTTAGAATATGAAAAATTAAAAAATTTTGAAACAGAAGTTAAAAACGCTGCTTATGATGTTATTGAAAGAAAAGGGGCAACATACTACGGTATAGGAATGTCCTTAGTTAGAATTACTAATGCTATTTTAAATGATGAAAATACTATATTAACGGTTTCATCGTATAATAAAGAACACGATGTTTATATTGGTATGCCTAGTATTGTTAATCAAAAGGGTGTAGTCGGACTAGCTAAAATAAGTTTAACAGATGAGGAAAAACAAAAATTTAATAAATCTGTTGAAATTGTTAAAGAAGAAATTACAAAATTATAAACACAGTTTGGTTGTGTTTTTTTCTTGTTAAATCCAATGCTTTTTTTTAAACTTTAACCACAACCAAGTTGTGGTTTTTATATTATAGGTAAGTG
>JAQVMY010000018.1 GCA_028703405.1 Bacilli bacterium | reverse complement strand
TTCTTTAGTTGTAGAAAATAACTTTAAAACTAAATCACGAGCAGTATCAACTCTAGTATTTAAAACACTAATGGTAATTGGTGTTTTTTCAAGTTCCACAACTATTTCTCTTATTGCTGCACTTGCTTCATTTAGTTCAACATAATAAGTTTTAGGAACAACTGGTAAGTTATACTCACGAAGTTTATTTTTTGAATCTTTTAAAATTAATTTAATTTCATCTAATTGTTGACGAGCTCTAGCTTCATCTGCTTTCATAGTTCCTATAGCGTCTAGTGAATTTTCTAACCTTTCCTCAACATTAGATAATTTTAAAGATAACATTTCTATTTCTTTAACTAGTCTTGAATAAGCAAATCTATTATTATTGGTATGGGAATCCAGTAAATTATAATCTTTATTTAAATCTTTTAATTCACCACGAACCTTTTTAAGAAAATCAATATCATCTTTTGATAAATTATATACTTTTTTGATGTCATCAAGTTGAATAAATATGTCAGCTATTAACCTATTTGTTTTATCAAGTTTATATTTAAAGTTATCTTTAGTTTCTTCATAAATGCTACGATTTGATTTTTCCTTTTCAAAATCATTAAATAACGAATCAAAGTAATCTAATAAAACTTTTAATTCAAAAAGACTATCCTCTAAATTTAAAACCTTTAAACGACCAATTATATCTTCAATCTTTTTATTAGCTTCTTCTATATTATATTCAACATTTAAATAACTAAGAGGATATCCACCGCTTATCATAGAATCATATATATATTCTATTTCTTTTATTTTCTTTGGCAGTATAGTTGTTGCAGTCATAACAATAACTGGTGTTTCTTCAACCACCATTTCCATGTGTTTAATCATTTCATCAACAGCTTTTATGATTTGAGTAACTTCTGTGTATTCATTATTTTCCATGGCTGATTCAAATTTTTCAAACCGATTGGCAATGTTTTCAAATTGTAATGAAATAGATTTTTCTATTTCTCCATATTCAATTTTAGTTTCATTAAACTTTTGATATAATTTTCTATATTTAGTTTTTAAAGTAGTTACAATCGCACGATTTTTTTCTTCACTTGTTGTTATTTCTTTTATTTCTTCAAGTAAAATTTCCGCTGTTGTCCTTACTTTATATATTTCCATTTCTAATTTAGCAAGTTTATAAGTAGTCCCTTTATAATCCATGCGAGATAATGAATACTCAGCTTCAATAATCATATCAGTTAATTTAGGAATGTATCCTGTTTTAATAACTTCTAAACGATCCTTCCATTCCTTATACATAATTTCTAATTTTTCATTTTTCAAAAACGCTTCTATTTTTGACAACTCGGGATTTATTGGAGCACATTCAATAACATTTTTCTCGTATTCTAATTTTTCAATTTGCTTTTTTATTTTCTTATTTTTATGATTTTGAATGATATTTAAAACCGCTACAATAGTAACAACTGTAACAATAAAGAAAGATATAATAATTAATGTTAATTCATCCATCGTAATCACCTAATATAATTTTATCATATTTCGACCTTTTTTGCACCTATAATTATCCTGTTTTAATTTTATTACTAAATAATCATATTATTACTATGTTTAAAAAGTTTGGTATTGACTTCAAATATAAAACATATTATAATTATAACTGCTATTGCATCTATGCAGCGTTATTCGAAAAATGTAATGTGTTTATTACCTATGGGTTATTGTGTAGCTTTCGCTGCAAAGTGAGAATATTAAAATAAACACCCTGCGTTTTGACGAATGACCTCGATGTAGAAGCTTATATCGAAGGAGGAAAGAAAATGGCAAGATATACTGGTCCGATTTATCGGAAATCAAGAAGACTTGGATTCTCAGTTTTAGAAACTGGTAAAGAATTAACAAGAAAACCTTTTGCACCTGGTCAACATGGTCAAAAGAGGGGTAAAAAACTTTCTAATTATGGAGAGCAATTACACGAAAAACAAAAAGTTAGATTTATGTATGGACTAAATGAAAAACAATTTAAAAAGACCTTTGAAAAAGCTAAGAAATTAAAAGGTGTTCTTGGTGAAGACTTCTTAAAATTATTAGAGAGTCGTTTAGATAATATTGTTTATCGTATTGGTTTCGCTAATACAAGAAAAGCAGCACGTCAAATTGTAAATCATGGTCATATTTTGGTAAATGGAAAAAAAGTAGATATTCCATCATATCAAGTTAGCCCTGGTGATGTTATTTCTTTAAAAGAAAAATCATTAAACCATCCAGTAATTATATCTTCATTAGAAGCATTAGGTCGCCGAGTTGAATTCATTAGTTATGATGAAAGCAAATTAGAAGGAACTTACTTAAGGTATCCTGAAAGAAGCGAATTAAATCTTGAAATTGATGAAGCATTAATTGTTGAATTCTATAATAAGTAGTAATAAAAAATCCAATTAATTTGGATTTTTTTCTTTATCTAAATTCATTACTTTATTATATTTAGGTAATGCTCCCGTTTTATCTTTTTTTAAACTTGGTTTAGTTTGAAATACCCCAGGATAACAATTGCCTTCTATAATTATTGGTCCATCTTTACTAATTGCTACATCCCATCCAATGTATCCTACTTCAGGAACTACAGCTGAGGCATCAATGACTAATCTAACGGCTTCATCAAACATTGGTACTTGAAATCCAATGATTTTTTTATTTGTGACTGGGTGTGTTTCATATGTATTATCATCTTTATCAATGGCTTTGTAAATTACTTTACCACTATCATCTAATATGGTATACATACCACCACCTGCAAAATTATCGATTATTCCTCCATTACCTAGTTTTAAAACCGCTTGTAAAAAATGAGATTTACCATCTTTTATAAAAGTAAACATTCTCAGAGTATTAACTGATTGATCATATAACTCATTCATTTTTTCGTGTTGAGTAACACATTCTTCTATTAATAATTGATTATTATTGACCAATTGATTAAACACGTCTTCAATATTTTGTTTTGGATCATAAACAATTTTTTCGATTCCCTCTCCACCTTCACCACATCTTGGTTTGGCAATAACCACTTTATGTTTTTTTAGAAATGATTTAAACTCTTCGTAATTATTATCTAATAACATAAAATCCCTTTTAGTAAATTCATTAAATAATTGTTGAAAATAAAACTTATCATCAAATTTATACCATTCATGTTTGTCATTGAAATTACTTACAATTTGATTGTTTATTCCTCTAGTAATATATGTTAGTCTTTCTTTAGAATTTAAATTATAAAATTCAAACTCTAAATAATCGTGATACCCTGCTTGATATTTAATACCACAATAAATAACATCTAAGAAAGTTAAAAAAATATTTTTATTAGCTTTAACACTAATTACCTTAATTATTTTAAACATTTTAGTTACATCAATATTTTTAATACTATACAACAAATATTTCAATTTTTTCATTACGATTACCTATTAAAATATCCAATAAAATATTTTTTCTTTCCTCTCCTTATAACAATTATTTTATGGTCTATAGCTAAGTGTTCTTCAATCATTAACTCCTCACTAGTAACTAAATCATCATTTATGGTTATTGAATTACTTCCTATTAATTCTCTCGCTTCTCGTTTACTTGAACAAATTTTATACTCAACTAAGAAATCAACAATATTTAATTTATCAATTATTTCAAAACTTGGAACATCTTTCAGTCCTAATATAATATCTTTAGAACTCAATGTTTTAATATTTCCATTAAATAAAGATTCACTTATTTTTATAACGTTGTCTAATTCTTCTGCACCATGTAGAAATGTGATTATTTCTTTAGCAAGTGCTTTTTGGGCTAAACGAAGATGGGGTTCTGATTGTAAACTCTTGTCTAATTCTTCTATTTCTTCAGGTGATAAAAAAGTTAATTTTTTTAAATATTCAATAACATTAGTATCTTCTGAATTAATTAAAAACTGATACATTTCATAAGGCGAAGTTTTTTCTTTATCAAGCCAGATTGTGCCACCTTCACTTTTTCCGAATTTTTCACCATCAGCTTTAGTAATAAGAGGCATCGTAAAACCGTAGGCCTCACCACCAATTTTTTTTCTGATAAGTTCGATTCCAGAAGTAATATTTCCCCATTGATCTTGACCACCTATTTGTAATGTACAATTTTTGTTTTCATATAAATATAGAAAATCTAAAGCCTGCATAATCATATAAGAGAATTCTGTATAAGTAATACCAATTTCTAGACGACTCTTAACTGTTTCTTTATTTAACATATAGTTAATGCTAAAAAATTTACCATAGTCTCTTAAATAATCAATAAAATTAATATCTTTTGACCAATCATAATTATTAACAAGTTCAAAACCAAATATTTTTTTTATTTGTTTAGATAACATTTCATAATTATAATCAAGATCCTTTTTAGAAATCATTGGTCTTTCAGTATTTGGTTTTGGGTCACCAATTAATCCAGTCGCACCACCAACTAAAATAATTGGGTTATGTCCTCCCTCTTTTAATCTTTTTGCAACCAAAAGGGAAGAGAAATGTCCAATATGAAGACTATCTCCAGTTGGATCAGTTCCTATATAAAAAGTCAATCCACCCTCATTAATTTTTTCTTCTAATTCTGGACTTGTTATATTGTCAATAAGTCCTCTCCATTTTAATTCTTCAAATAATTTCATACATCTATCCTCCTCTTAGAATATATAAAAATTAACTATCTTTCCCTAAATTTTTATAATTAATTTTAAATGGGTTAATATTTGATAATATTCATAATAACATACATACCTACTATTTTCAAGATAGATAAGGATATATTCATTAAATTAGTTTATGTTAGTAATTAATTTAGTTTCAGTCCAAATAATTATTTAATTGTCAAAAAGCAAGCGAAAAACGTAAATATACACAAATATATTTTAATTATACATATACAATTGTAAACATAACAGGTAAAAGAAAAAAACGATTATCCGTTTAAAACAAAGGATTGTATGATATGAAAAATAAATACGCATCTATTTTATTAGTTTCAAAACAAAACTTTACACTCTCCTTGACAAATTATATCGACTTTTGTGTAAAAGGGGTTGTCAAATCGTAAAAAGGGTTTTATAATTAGAAGTAAGAGAAAGGGGTCTATATATGTTTAAAAAAGCAACAGTACTTTTAGGATTGGCATCATTATCGATTTGCTTATGTTTAATGAGTAATACTTATTCAAGATATGTAGCAGATACAACTGGTAATATTGAAGCATTATTTGCAAAGTGGCAAATACTAGTCAGTAATACTGATGTTACAACAAGCTCAAGTACAGATATAAATTTTGAGCCGGTAATCGAAGAAAATATTCATACCGCTGCAAATGTTATTGCACCATTATCAAAAGGCTATTTTGATATAGAGATCGATCCAAGAAATGTTGAAGTATCATTTAAATATTCAATTGATTTTGAAATTGAAAATGAAAACATTCCAGACTTAATGATTACGAAATATTCAATCATACCTGCCTCTTATATAGAAGGTGATCCAATAGAAATTATTAATCTAGATGAAAACGTTATTACTAATTCATTTATTTTTGATAATAATATTGAATTGTTTGAGTTTGAACCTTTTACTATTAGAGTATACTTCGAATGGTACGAAGGCGAAGATGAATTAATGGATGACGAAGCTGATTCATTAATCGGTAATTTAGCTGTTACTGAAAACAACACTTTCAACATCAATGCAAACATCTCGTTTGAGCAAATATTTGAATAAATAATTTATGGCATAAATAATTCGAATACTTTGCATAGAAAAAACAAAGAGCAGATAATGTTCTTTGTTTTTTTACTATAAATTAGATTTATTAGCGATGATTACTGGTATTAAATTACAACTTATAGTTTTATTTTCGCCATAAACAATTGAATGATTTTCGTCTGTTTTTTTAATTATAAAGGCCGTGTCTAGCGCGTATTCACTATTCGTTAGATAACAACTATCAGAAATTAAATAATCAAATTTTAAGTTCTTAAATTGATAATAACCATTATAATTAATTGTTTTATTCTTTATGTCTTCAATTCTATCATTATAGTTTAAATTACCAATAATAGCATCAGATAATTCATTCCTAATTAACATTGAGTTTTCAATATCTTTTGAAATTATTTTTAATATATCATTAACAACGAGTGGTCTTGTGTCAGTTATCCAATCATTAGTTATCAACTCATAATCTGATTGATAATTATTAAAGGTTGTATTTAAGTAAGTCTTTTTAGGGTTAGGTAACAATGTTACTTTATCATCCCCCATTTTATTATCTACATCAATAACATAAGTAGATAGACACGTTTCATTTATCTCAGTACACACTTGATTATTAACTACATCAAATAATATTTCATCACCTAAATTGTATTTAGTGTCACTTGAATCATCCTCTTTTAAATATTGTTCTGCAGTAATTTTAATTACAATTTGAATTGCAGGTTTAATATTATAATCTTCATTGTCCTTCTTTTTATTTATTTCACTTAATTGATATTTATAAGCTTCACTTCCCCATAAACTATCTAGTGAATCATGATCGGAATCCAAAGGCCACGATATTGATACTTCAAACTCTGTTTCTTCACCTTTAGACAGTACATAATTCTTTGATAAATTAATATTAAGATGAAAGGGATATTCATGAGCAAGAAGATCTTCTACATACTCTGATTTAATTGTTTCATCAATGATATAATTATCTTCAGGGTTTCCAAGTATCCTTGATGATACTATTGAATATTTAACAGTTGCATCCGAATCACCTAAATTATTAATTTTAATTATTTCATTTAAAGTTTCCATTCCAGGATATACATCCGTCAAGGAAATTACTACTTCATTTGATACTTCTTCTCCGTTATTTTCTAAAGTTATATACCAAGCTTTGACATCTATCTCGGTTGAAAGATTGGACATGCCACTATAGGCAAACCAGGCGAGTGTTACCGATATAAATGAAACTATAATAAAAAATAACGACACTAAGTTTATTCGTAAATATAATTTATGCTTTTTTTTCATTTATATCACCTCACAGTCACCTGTATTCTGTTTTAGTTACTTCTTCGCTTTTCTTCTTTATCAAGCATAAACATGATGATTTCTGAACTAATAATATAAAGCAAAGGGATTATTATAAATAAATAAAACCCAATATTAGTTTCTATAATTCTGTAAATGGTTGATAAAAGTAATGATTTATATATAATAACACCGTATAATTGATCTTCAGATACAATAGGATCTTCAATTGGATTAGCAAGACCCCTGGTATGAAATAAATATTTTCCAGTATCGGGATCCGTTCCAATTTCAATAACCTGGTGAGTAATTACCTTATTTTTAAATTCGCCAACTTTACCTTCATAACTTATTGCATCTCCTACTTTAATGCTTGACGGATCAACTTCCTTAGAAATCAAAACATCACCCATGTCGTATTCAGGCTTCATACTCCCTGATATAACTGTAAACATTCGATATTTAAAAATAGATATTTTATTATCGCTAAAACGTTGTAAACATACTGCTAGTATGAACCCAACCAAAACTATAACAATAAATATTTTAATAATCGTTGTAATTACCTTGAAAGCTTTATTTTCACTCAAATTTTTCACTTGTTCACCTCAAATAATCTTCTGTTTTTTCTAAATACTCATCCATTGCTTTTTGAAATTTTCTTTTAACGTCACCACTACCAACTGCTGTTATATCTTTTCCACTCTTAATTTCCGCAGAAATCATACTAAGTATCTCTTCGTCTGATATTTCAATTCCATTATTTAATAATAACTCAATGGCACGCTGAACTTGTTTTGCAATCATTAAGACAGCGTATTTAGCTAACTTTTCTTTCTGTTCTTTTTTACTTGATACGATAGAATCTAATACGTAGTAATTCATTAAAAAGGAGTCATCCAAAAGTCCTTTTAACAAATCATTACCTGATGTTTCTAAATCATCTACTGTGTCGTCATTATTTTTATAATCATACGATTGGACAAACTCCCATAATTTAATAGCTATTTGAAAGTTAGGGTTTTTCAAAATTAAATTTGTTTTCCTGATTGGGGAAGTTACAAAAGGAACTCTGGCCCTTTCTAAAGAGGTCATAAATTCGTTTTTCTTCCACTCTTTAAAGTAATCTTTGATTCTTTTTAATCTTGGTTTAATTGACTCAATTTCAGAATCAAAACCATCCTCTGTTTGATTTTTAGAAAGTTGTTTTGAACTTATCTTAAGTTCAATATTCACTCTTTCATCACCATTATTAGATGATGCTGCATATTCTAATACCTTATCATTTTTAGCACTAATCTCATTTAATAACTTTTCTTTCATCATAACAAATCTTATAGTGTATTCGATTAAAGTATAAATAAATCTATTTTCGTACGTATTGTAACTTTCTTCCCGTCTTTCAATTAAAATCTTAGATGGCTGTACTTCACTAGTCGCGGCATCTATTTTATCAATATAATGAGTATGCTTAGATAAATCTTTAATACTTGCTACTGATATTTTTTTTGCCTTTTCAATCTTTACTACATCTTCTTCAGTAATAAGCGCCATTTTAGGATTACTAATAATATTATCAATATATGGGCAAGCTGCTTCTATTTCATCCACCCAGTCAAATAACATCGAGTCTCCCTCAAGTTCTGATCTAAACTGCATATCGGAGTTTATTTTCTCACTAAAAGTGTTACTTTTTTTTCTAAGCTTTTCATCAATGTTAACATTAATAGATTTTGACACGATTCACACCACCTTATATTGATTTTTTTAATCTTTCGAAATATTCGATTGCCTCTTTCATTGTACCATTACCGAATTCTTTATTTAGATATTCAATAAAGGGATCAATTTCATCACGAATAAATGCAACATTTAATTGTTCGAATTTACGGAATATTTTTTTTGATATAAAGTAATCGATTCCTTCTATTTCCTTACCACCACAAGCAACATAAACAGGAACAAAAGTATTTAATTGTTTCATAATACGATTACCAAAAGCAATTCTAAAATGCTTAATAACATAATCATCCATTTCTTTGACTTTTAACAAGTTTTTCTCAGATACTGGAAAATCTTCTTCAGCCTTTTCAAATAAGGCTTCTAAATAACTGGAATTAATTTCCATAGCCTCTTGATCTCTACTCTTAAATGGATCAATACGATTATTAATATCAATTGGCATCGCACGGTCATAAACTTTATCAGTAACCATGAAAGTCGAGTCATCATTATTAATAGTTCCAATGTACCATAAGTTACCAGGTAACTTTAATTTACCACTGATAATTCTTTTTGGGTCTTCTGGCCAAGGACTAGTAACTAATTCTACAATCCACTCGTCACGAGATGGCATTTCTAGAATTGATAACATCTCTGCAAAATAATATTCTACACGTGCAATATTCATCTCATCCAAAATTATAGTATGAATATCATCATCTAATCCAGAAATATATAATTCTGCTAAAACATCAGTTTCATTAAACCTTTTAGTAAATTCGTTAAAATATCCTAAGAATTCCGTTTTATCACGCCATGAAGGCTCAACTGAAGCTATACATGAGTCTTGCTTAACAAATTTCCCCCAAGCATAAGCAAGTGAGGTTTTACCTGTACCAGAAATCCCTTGAAGAATTATTAATTTACCGCAAGCTAAGCCACCAACAAATGCTCTTAATAAAGAAGTATCGTAATATAGTTTTAATTGACTAGCTGAATATGAGCGGAAATTATCGACAAGTTCCTCTAAAGTAAAAGTATTACCATAATTTCTAGGTTTAAAATTTTTAAACTCTTGATCAATTCGCTCAAGTTTAGGAAAACGAATATTAGATAGGTCTCTTTCTGCCTCTTCTTCGTCATCTTCTAGAACTTCTAGTTCTTCATCATCGTCTTCAGGACTCAATCCTAGTTTTGAAACCTTCATTGCCATAATTTCATCTTTTTCTTTCATTAATTTTTTTACTTTTTGATTTAAATCCGCAATTTCATCAAGCATATCTTCTTGATTTAATTTATTTCTTCTTAATCTGAAAAATTTTCTAAACCTAAAGAATATTAGCAATATAATAAGCCCAACAATAATTACTAAAAATGCAATCGAGGTGCCTACTAAAATCCATTCAAAACCTTGAAAACTACTTTTATAACTATTTATTATTTGTTGATATTCATCAAAATTAAGAATTTGTGTAATACCATTAATAATTCCCTTAATAGCTACTGAAATACCTTCAATAAATATTGAAATAAATTCATATAAAAATCTAAAAAATGTATTCATACTTATTCACCCCCTAAGTCCCCTACTTTTGTAACTATATCATCAGAAATAATCTTATTTGATAGTTCTTCTGGAATAGCTGAAATAATACTATCCATATCTTTGTCCTTTTTATTAATAAAAAGGCAGTTAGGAATATATAAAGATGATTGGTTCTTTTTTAAAAGAACATTATCTTTGTTAAACATTAAACCAAACTTATAACCTGCTTTTCGATAATCTTTAACTAATTGTTTATTTAATAATAAATCTTCATAAGTTATCAAAATAATTGTATTGTGTTTAGCGTATTCATTGTCTATCATTTTTAATAATCGAGCCATCTTTTTAACCTTTGTGTATAAAGTAGATGGTATATAGAAAACATATTTTCTATCATAATTAGCGTTAGTCATATCATTAATTAATTGTAATGATAATAATGATAACGTAACTGAAATTTTATCTTCAGCAACTATCCCTTCTGTATAGGTCTTATCAATGATGTATTCGCTATATACTTTATTAAATGTAAGATTATGAACAAGTTCTAAACCAAATGCATTTTTAGCCCCATTAATTTTATTAAGTTTTAAATTAAACATATTAGTTTCTAATTTTTGTAAGAAGTAATCAATTGTATCTAAATACCTTTTTTGTATCCTCATTATATCATTAATCATTTTTTCGACTTTTTTCACATCTAATTCCTTGTAATACTTATTTAATTCTTTTTTATAAAACTCTTTTTTAGCTTTTGTATCTGTAACTGCATCACGAGCTTGCTCTAAATCAGCAATCAAGGTAAATAATTCCGTGTATTTATCAACAATGCTACTATATTTAGTATCTTTACCAACATATTCGTCTATTAGGGAAATAGCTTGTTCTTTAATAATTTTTTTAATCTTGGAAGTTAAACTTCGACCCCGACTTTCCATTTCATAAGTACCATAGTAATTATAATATTTGGCATCAGTGTAAGAAACTAAAAATTTGTTTTTGACATTTGCACGATACACATAATTATGATCCTCTTTAACCAAAATATCAATTAATTCATTTAGTTCTTCCTTCTTAATAATCATAACCTTATCAATAATGTTTTTACCTTTACGAGCGTTCTTACTCTTTAGTAAATCTAAATTTATTGTTGTTAAACTTTCTTCTTCATTATCTTCTGATATTTCTTCTATTTCGGTCTCCGCCTCTTTTTCAGATAAATTTTCTTTTTGTTTTGACTCTTTTACTTCATGCTCGGCAATTTCTAAAAGAGTATTATCCACTTCACCAGTATCAACAGTAACAAATCTATAATGTGAGGTATTTTCAAGATCCTCAACTGAGTCAGGTTCTTTTTCTTTAGGAGCAACAACATTGTCAACATCCTCAGTGTCAACAGAAATCACCCTGAAAATTGAAGTTTTCCCTAACTCATCTTCAAGTTCAGCATATTTTTCAATATGTGGTTTTGATTCAGGGGTAGTATTTGTATCAACTTTTAACTCAAGGCTTTTATATTTTTCAGAAACTTCAGTAACACTAACAGGAACCATTCTATATAAAGAAGTTTTCCCTAACTCATCTTCAATTTCTTCTGGAGTTTTATTTTTAGGTGCTAAAACTTTAAAATCTTCAGCAACTTCTTCTCCTTCAACAGAAACCATTCTATATAGTGCTGTTTTACTTAATTCCTCTTCAAGTTTTTCATATTCTTTAGTATCATAAAAATTTTCTTCTTTTTTGATATCACTTAAAAAATTACTTTGAGGCGGTGTTCTTCTATAAAACTCATTATTAGACTGTTTGCTTTCAATAAAACTCTTAATCTTATCAATAGTACTTTTTATAAATAAAGTTACCCTTTCTTTAATATCCGAGATGTTTTTGTTATTTAAATTTATTTTTTCTTTTTTAAAAGCTGTGTGAAATAAATATAAAGTAATAATAAGTGTTAGTAAGACTGCAGGATTAAACATAGTTTTTCTTATAATTCCGAAATTACCCAAAATTTTAACAACCTTTCCAACAATTTGATTTTGATCGATTGGATCATCTTTCGAGTTATTAGCGTCACCTTTAGTAATATAAGTACCTTTGTAAACTTCAATAATTCTATGAGTTACATATTCACCGTTTGATTGATAAGTAATAATATCATCAACTTTTACTTTAGATGATAATTTGACAATTATCCAATCCCCTACATCTATTGTACCTTCCATACTTCCTGATTGAACTTCAAACAAAGAGTAGCCAAAAAAATTAGCATAATCATTACCGATAATCCTAGTTTGAAAACCAATATAAACTGATATCATTAAAAATATACTAAAGACAACGATTAATATATTTAACAAAAAATTAATTGTTTTCTCAACAACTTCATTATTTTTTAAAATCATAGTATCCTTCCTACTCTTTTATTAACTTTACCCTATATAGATTTTACCATATTACAAATATATTTACAACAAAATCAGACTTATTATTCAGAAAAAAAACTAAACAATATATATTAAAAAAATAAAAACACATCATTAGGATGTGTTGATTATTAACCTTCAAATTCTTCTTCACCGTATTTAATTTCAATAATTAATGCATAAACTTGATAAACAAATATTAAGAAACTTGGCACTAAAACAGTAAACAGGAATCCCCATCGGGATGTAAAGAAACTTAGATATGCTCCAATATCACTATAAGTATTATCAGCTTTACCAATTACATATTCCATTGTATATGTTCCGCCATTTTCGAATTCTATAGAACTTTTGGCCCCCATTTCATTCGTTTTATTAATTTGACCCAAATCAATACTAATTGAATTGTTTTCGCCTAATTTATAAACAAATACTTCGTCGCCAATTTCGAGATCCTTAACATTATGATACTTAATTACTACTAAATCACCTTTTTTATACTTATCCGAAGTTAAGTCACTTCTAATTATAACTAATGATGTTTCATCAAATTGCGGAACACCATAATTATTAGTATTTAATAATACCATAGTTAGCGCAATTGCAAAAGTGAAAAATATCAATCCTAAAACCATTATGAAAAAATTTTTAATAACTTCTATTACTTTCATTCCCTACCACCTATCTCTATCTTATATATTAGCACAAAAGCAAGTTCATAGCAATAATTTAGCACTCGTTAATTGCAAAATCGTTAATATTATACATTGCATTAAAATCTTTTTTATAAAAAATATAACTCTTACTTTCTTTTCCATCAATATTTAGTTTAATACCACTTATATAATTATTGCTATCAACTAAATAGGAAATAAAATCAGTTTCATCATTGCCCAACACTAATTTATCTGGATCCCAAGTAATATTTACACATTTATTATCTAAATAAGAGTTAGAAATTATTAGACGATCATAATTAGAATAATTTCTTAAATTAATTGTTACTTTCTCTTCTTCAACATTTCGCTTATGAAGAATAAAATCCCCACTTATTGTTTTTTTATATGGATAAGTACTAGTAACCTTTATATTTATAAGAACATCTTCTAAAGTAATTTCTTCGTTTTGTGATACAACATCGAAGTGTAAATCTTTAACAGCAATTTGGTGAATCCATTCATAACCACCTAGTTCACATTCGGTTTTAGTAAACAAACTAACATCTACCTCATCTAGTGTATTGTTAATGCAAGTCTGAAAACTAGATAAAACTCCTTCTTGAATATTTGATTCAGTGCCATTTAAATAACAGTCTATATCCTCTGTTAAATCACCAACAACACTACATTCAGCCTGATAACCAATGTCATAAGTAGTAATAACATTTTCATTAAGATTGTTCTTAATATTAAAATTAACACTTCCGCCATCCCATAAATTATCAACGTTTTGCAAAGGTATTTCAGCTAAATAATCGCTACTAAAATAAAATCCTTTTGATTGTAAATAATAATCCCATACTGAATTAGATACATATTTAGCAAAACTCAACCCTGAGATAAGTATGGTGCCACCAACTAAGATTAATAAACTTAAAACAATATACTTTTTATACTTTTGCATACAATCACCCTAATTTTCTATCTTTTGCCAACTCTTAATTTCCAGACTAATAAAATCTACTATATCAGAATATACATCATCACTATATTCACTTGGGAAAGTTACTTTTAATTTATAATCATCAAGCTGTTCAGCAGTATGAACCATCCCAAAAGTTTCGCTGTTACATATTAGAAAATTATCTTCATTA
>JAQVMY010000017.1 GCA_028703405.1 Bacilli bacterium | reverse complement strand
ATTGATTTAGAATGTTTATATTTTGAATCGCCACCTCATACTAGTATTATGGCCAAAAATAAAGTTGTTAAACTGGCAAATATTATTAATGAGTATTCTGGTAATATTAAAGTTCATGTTGTGCCTTTTACAAAATTACAAGAAGAAATATATAAGCATGTTGAGAGTAGTTATGTTATTACTATTATGAGAAGAATGATGTACCTGATTGCTGAAAAAATGTTAGAAAAAACTAATTGTAAAGTAATTATTAATGGTGAAAGTATTGGTCAAGTTGCAAGTCAAACTTTAGACAGTATGATTGTTATTAACAATGTTACTAATGTACCTGTTATTCGTCCAGTTGCCTGCCTTGATAAACTTGAAATAATTAAATTATCAGAAAAAATAAATACTTATGAAACAAGTATTTTGCCCTATGAAGATTGTTGTACTATCTTTTTGCCAAAACATCCTGTTATTAATCCTTCCTTATCTAAATGTATTCAATATGAAGAAAGATTTGATTATGAATTATTAATTGATGAATGTATTAATAATATAGAGACTATTACTAATTTAAATTTAAAAAATTTTGAAAATTTATTATAGTAGACCAAAAATTACCACTTAAAAAAATGTATTAATTTATCATCTGTACACAAGTTAATAGTGTACAGGAGGTGAAGTATATGAATAACGCTAATAAATCAAATACAAACAAATTAGTAGTACCTGGTGCAAAACAAGCATTAGATCAAATGAAATATGAAATAGCAAACGAATTTGGTGTGAATTTAGGACCAGATACAAGTGCTCGTATGAATGGATCTGTTGGTGGAGAAATTACTAAAAGATTAGTTCAAATGGGTGAACAAAGTGTTGGTAATTCTGCTAATTTCCAAGCAAAATAAATAAAATGGACAGATAATCACTGTCTTTTTTTATATTTTTGCCAGAAACTAACAATCAAAAAAACACATTATTTATAATGATTTGTGCAACCTATTAATAAAGGTGGTGAGATATATGAATAATACTAATACAAATAAATTAGTAGTGCCAGGTGCGAAGCAAGCGCTTGAACAAATGAAATATGAAATAGCTCGTGAATTTGGTGTTACTCTAGGTCCTGATACAAGTTCAAAGATGAATGGATCTGTTGGTGGAGAAATCACTAAAAGATTGGTTCAAATGGGACAACAACAAATTGCTAATAAACAACAATAAAAAAGAAGAAATCTTCTTTTTTATTCATTCTCTAATATTTCATCAACTAAACCATAGGCTAATGCTTCATTAGCTGTCATAAAATTATCGCGTTCAGTATCCATTTCTATTTTTTTTAAATCTTGTCCAGTATTATTAGCGAGCATAATATTTAATTTGTCTTTTAGTTTTAATATTCTTTCAGCAGCAATTTTAATTTCAGTAGCTTGGCCTTGAACACCGCCTAAAGGTTGATGTATCATTACTTCTGAATTTGGTAAGCAGAATCTTTTTCCTCTGCTTCCGCTTGATAAGAGTAAAGCCGCCATACTAGCCGCCATTCCTACACAGATGGTGGATACATCACTTTTAACAAGATTTATTGTATCATATATAGCCATTCCGCCGGTTACACTTCCACCAGGTGAATTGATGTATACACTTATGTCATTATTGTTTATTGAATCTAAATATAGTAGTTGGGCTACAACAGTATTGGAATTAAGATCATCGATTTCTCCACATACAATAATAATTCGATCTTTTAATAGTCTTGAGTATATATCATAAACTCGTTCTCCATTACTTGTTTTTTCTATTACCGTTGGTATTAAACTCAAAATATCATCTCCTAGTATTATGATAAGTGTAAATAATAAAAATATTCATTAAAAGATGTGACAAAACCCTGTTTATTTGATAAAATATAATTACTATAGAATAGAGGGATGATAATGGAAAAGACAATAACTATAAATTTTAGAAATATAGCTTCTAAGTCATTTCCTGCTGGTACGACACTTTTTGAAGTTAGCAAAAAATTTCAAAAATATTTTAATTACCCGATTTTAGTATCAAGGGTTGATAATGATATGCTTGATTTAAGTGAAAAAATTCATCAAAATTGTAATATAGATTTTTATGATAGAAGCAGCGAAGTTGGTAATAGTGTTTACTCTCGTAGTTTATATTTTATGCTTGTTTTAGCTGTTAAAAGGGTACTAGGGAGTAATGTTGAAGTTATTATTGAACACTCGATTGATAAAGGTGTCTATTGTGAAGTTGTAGGTGTTGAAATTGATAAACCTGTAATTCTAAAAATAGAAAATGAAATGCTTCAGATTGTTCAAGAAGGATATTTATTTAATAAAGTAAATGTTTCTAGATATGATACAATTAAATATTTTAAAAAACTTAATCGTATGGATAAAGTTAGGGCTTTGAAGTATATTAGTAATAGTTATATTACTTTATATAGATTAACCGATATTTACGATTATTTTTATAGTGAGATGGCTTATAGTACTAGGGAAATAGATGAATTCAAATTAACTTTTATAAAAGACAATGGTTTTGTTTTAAGTTATCCTGATGTATATAACCCAGAAGTTACTTTGGATTATGTTCATCATAAAAAAATGTATGAAGAATTTTTAAATTATACAAAATGGGGCCGTTTACTAGAAGTAGAGAATGCTGCTGATTTAAATGAATTAGTATCAACTGGTAATTATGATAATTTAATTAGGCTATCAGAGGCATATTATAATAGTCAATTATCAAGAATTTCTGATGAGATTGCTAAAAATAGTGTAGATATTAAAATTATTTTGATTGCGGGACCTTCATCAAGCGGTAAAACAACTACAGCTAAAAAGATGGAAACTTATTTACAAAGTCATGGTTTAAAGACGCATCAAATTTCATTAGACGATTATTTTTTAAATCGTGAGGATACACCAAAAGATGAGTTTGGTAATTATGATTTTGAATCAATAAAGGCGATTGATATTGAGTTGTTTAATCAACATTTAACTAAACTTTTGAATAAAGAAAAAGTTTGCTTACCAGAATTTAATTTTATAAATGGAGTACGTGAATATAAAAATAGGTGTTTACAATTAGAGGATAATGATATTATTATTGTTGAGGGACTTCATGGATTAAATGAAGATTTAACTATGTCTATTGATAAAAGACATAAATATAAAATATATATTAGTACTTTAACGCAACTGAATATTGATATGCATAATCGTATTCATACTAGTGATACCAGAAAGTTAAGGCGAATTGTTAGAGATAATAAATATAGAGGTTATTGTGCGGCTGATACACTTAAAATGTGGCCAAGTATTCGTGATGGTGAAGAAAAATATATATTTCAATATCAGGATGATGCCGATACAATTGTTAATTCTGCACTAGTATACGAATTAGGTGTTTTAAAGACGTATGCTGAACCTTTGTTGTTTTCTGTGGAAGAAAATGATGAAATGTATCCAGAAGCACTTAGATTAATTAATTTTTTACGAAGTTTTTTACCAGTTCCGAGTGATAATGTACCAAATGATTCAATATTAAGAGAGTTTATAAGTGGAAGTTGTTTCCATGGATAATAGAAAGAAGGATAAAATGAAAAAAGTAGCAATTAATGGTTTTGGAAGAATTGGTAGATTAATTTATCGCTTATTGCAAGATGATTTAGAGTTTGAAGTAGTAGCAATTAATGATTTGACTGATGCAGAACAATTAGCATATCTACTGAAATATGACACTAGTCATCGTAGTTATATGGTAAATGAAATAAGTTATGAAGATGAATATATTATTGTTAAGGGTAAAAAAATTAAAGTTTTTGCAGAAAAGGATCCAAGTGATTTACCTTGGGGTGAATTAGGAATTGATATGGTATTTGAATGTACTGGTATTTTTACTAGTAAAGATAAATCTATGGCTCATATTAATGCTGGAGCTAAAACAGTAGTTATTTCTGCACCTGCAAAAGGTGATTTAAAGACTATTGTTTATGGAGTTAATGAAAACATATTAGATGGTAGTGATGAAATTATTAGTGCTGCAAGTTGTACTACTAACTGTCTGGCACCTGTTATTGATGTGTTAGATAAAAACTTTGGACTTAAAAAAGGATATATGACAACAATCCATGCCTATACTAATGATCAAACAGTTCTAGATGTCCCTCATAAAAAGGGTGCTAATTCTAGACGTGGGCGAGCAGCTGCCGCAAACATTATTCCGTCATCAACTGGAGCAGCTAGTGCAATTGGTTTAGTTTTGCCCCATTTAAAAGGAAAACTAGATGGTACAGCACTGAGAGTTCCAACAACGACTGGTTCAATTATTGATTTATCACTACAATTTAATAAATCAGTAACAGTCGAAGAAATTAATAAGGTTTTTTTAAAAAATCAAAGTGAAGTAATTATGATTACTATGGATCCTGTAGTATCAAGTGATATTATTAGTTCTCATTTAGGAGCTTTAGTCGACGGTCAATTAATTAATGTGTTAGAAGTTGACGGTGAACAAATGGTTAAAGTGATGGCTTGGTATGATAATGAAATGGGTTATAGTGCTCAAATGGTTCGTACGGCAAAGCATCTAGCAAATTTAAAGTAATGTAGAGACAAGTATTCTTGTCTTTTTCTTATTAATACTTGAATAATCACTAAAAACATTATAAAATGGTATTAGAAGATAGGTGATTATGTGAAAAATATAAAAGCTTTTACATTGATTGAATTATTAGGTGTTTTAGTTGTATTAGGTCTTATTGTACTAGTAGCTTTTCCTAATATTATTACTTCAATGAAAAAGTCAACTGATAAAGAATACGAAAGATTTGTAAAAGACATTCAATTGGTAGCTGAAAGTTATGTTGATCAAAATGGAACAAAGTTTGATTTTAATGAACCAGGTGATGTTCATTTTATTGAACTTGGTAAATTAGTTGAAGAAGGTTATTTAAATAAAAAAACAATTAATCCTAAAACAGAAAGTAATGTAGATCTTAATACTACAGTTATTGTTACATTACTAAATGACAATACTAAAAGTTATGAATACACAGGAACGGCTGCAGGTATTCATAATTATGTGATTCCAAATTTAAAAGTTATGTATGATGGTTATAAAAGGCCGACTGCTAATGAAAGTGTAATTATTTGGGAAGATTTAATGGGTAATATTAATGGAGAATTAATGAATGGTGAAGGTCTTCTTGATTGGAATAATAATCGAATAAAGTTAGGTGGAACTAACAATTATATTAATGTTCCTGGTTCTTCTGGATTAATACCTTTTGCTTCAGAGGTAACCATTGAAATAGTTTATATGGCATTTGAAGATAGTCCTAATGGGCAACTTAGTAATGCAGGGCTCGGTCATCATTATTACAATTTATATTATGAAACAGGTATAATCCGTTCAATGGTTAGAAATAGTGATGATACCGATAACTTGTGGCCAGAAGCTACAAGTGTGCCAATGACCATACCTAATACAGTTCACACGATGACTGTTACTATGAGTAAAAATGGTAGTTTTATTAATTTTAATTATTTTGGAGATGGTAAACCATTGACTACGAGTAGTGAAACTGGTTTAAAAAGTGGGAATAACGATTTTACTATAGGTAAAGATCATGAAACTAATACAACTGCTGCATATATTTATGCTTTTAGATTGTATGATACAGCATTAAGCGATGAAGATATAAAGAACAATTATCAAATTGATATGAATCGTTTTAATTGGAGGAGACAATGAAAAAAACAATCAGGGATTTTGATTTAAATGAAAAAAGAGTGATTATTAGATGCGATTTTAATGTTCCGTTAAAAGACGGAAAGATAGCGGATGATAATCGTATTGTTGAAAGTTTAAAAACTATTAATTATGCAATTGAAAATGGTGCTAAAGTAATTTTGATGTCCCATCTAGGTAGAATTAAAACAGAAGATGATAAAATCAAAAACTCATTAGAAGTTGTAGCTGTAAGATTAAGTGAATTATTAAATAGACAAGTAATATTCAGTCCGGAAACGAGAGGGAAAAAACTTGAGAGTGCAATTGCTGAATTGAATTCTGGGGATGTAATACTTATTGAAAACACAAGGTTTGAAGATTTACCTCATAAACTAGAAAGTGGTAATGATAAAGAATTAGCAACTTACTGGGCTAACCTTGGGGATATATATATTAATGATGCTTTTGGAACTAGTCATCGAGCACATGCCTCAAATGTTGGTATTGCAAGTATTATACCTAGTGGGGTTGGATTTTTAGTTGAAAAAGAAATTAAAATGATTGGAGATGTTATTGCAAATCCTGATCGTCCTTTTACAGTTATTTTAGGTGGTGCTAAAGTAAGTGACAAAATAGGCGTTATTAAAAATTTAGTTAATATTGCTGATTATATTTTAATTGGTGGTGGGATGGCTTTTACATTTTTAAAGGCAAAAGGATTAGAAGTTGGTAAATCAATTGTTGATGAAGATAGTTTAGATTTTTGTAAAGATATTTTAAATAATTACTCTAATAAAGTAATACTGCCTATCGATATTGTTTGTGGTAATAAAGTTACTGAAGATGCTATGGCTACTACTAAATCAATTGATAATATATCAATTGATGATATGGGGTTAGATATTGGAACTAACACTATTTTAATGTTCACGGAGTATTTAAATAATAGTAGTACAGTTATTTGGAATGGGCCAGTTGGAGTTTTTGAAATAAGTCAATTTTCTTTAGGTACCAAGTCTTTAGCAAGTGCTTTAACTAGGCTTGATATTACCACTGTTATCGGTGGAGGAGACACTGCATCCGCTGTTATTAAAATGGGATATAAAGAATCTTTTACCCATATTTCAACTGGTGGTGGGGCATCTTTAGAAATGCTTGAGGGAGTCTCCTTACCAGGAATCGAAGCAATTAACGATAGATAGAGGTGTGGCATGAGAATAGGAATTTTTACAGATACATATCCACCATTTATAAATGGAGTATCGACTAGTATTTTAGTACTTCAAAAGGCTTTAGAAAAAAAAGGTCATGAAGTTTTTATTATAACTGTCAACAATGAAAAAATCGGTTATAATTTTTCTAATGATAAAATAATTAGAATACCTGGTATTCCAGTTGGTATTTATGATTATCGTCTAACAAGTATTTATCCAATAAGAATTATTAATAAAATTAAAAATCTTAATTTAGATGTTATTCATTCTCAAACAGAGTTTGGGGTTGGAACATTTGCAAGAATTTTATCTAAACAATTTGATATTCCTTTGGTCCATACTTATCATACAATGTATGAGGATTATGTGTCATCAGTAGCTAAAGGATATTTTAAGTGGCCTAGAAATAAAATAATTGAGGAATTAACAAAGTTTTATTGTGATAGAACTGCCTCTGAACTTATTGTCCCTACTCAAAAAACCTATGATTTATTTAAAGAAAAATACAAAGTTGATCGTAAGGTTCATATTGTACCTAGTGGAATTGAAATTGAAAAATATTTTCATGAGAATTATAAAATTGAAGACATAGTTAAGTTGAAAAAAGAATTTGAATTTAGTGAAGACGATTTTATTATTTTGTTTGTTGGTCGTTTAGGTCAAGAAAAAAATGTTGATTTCTTAATTGATTCTCATTCTCTTCTTGCAAAAAGAAATGATAAATGTAAATTATTAATTATAGGTGATGGACCACTGATGAATAAATACAAGAAAAAGATAAAACGTTTGCGATTAACTTCTTCTGTTATTTTAGGTGGTAAAGTTCCTTATGAAGAAATTGGTAAGTATTATCAATTAGCTTCTGTATTTGCGACTGCATCATCTGCAGAAACCCAAGGCTTAACCGTTATTGAAGCTTTAGCAGCATCTGTCCCAATTATTGTTATTGACGATGAAAGTTATGATACAGCCATTTCACATAATGAAAATGGTTTTAAGTTTAAAAATAAAAGAGAATATCGAAAACATATAAATCATTTAATGAATAATCCTGAAGTTTTGAAAAAGATGAAGATGAATGCTAGAAATAGTTCTTTAAAACACTCAAGTGAATATTTTGCAAATGAAGTTTTGAAGGTTTATAAAATTGCTATAGGTGATAGAACAATCAAAGAAAGTAAAACGTTTTTTAGTCGTTTTAAGAAAGTGGTGAAGAATAGTTGGAAAATGAAAAAATAGTTGTTGGCAATTTAAAAACTAAAATGAATATTGAAGAAATTAGTCAATATTTAAAAGTTATTAATAAAGAAGTTATTAGTGAACAAGTTATCATTTGTCCAACTAGTATATATATTCCTTATTTCTTAAAACAAAGATATAAAGTAGGTCTTCAAAATACTTTCATTAACGAAGATGGGCCTTATACTGGCGAAATAACACCTAATCAAGCGACAAGTATGGGAATTCATTATACAATTATTGGTCATAGTGAAAGAAGAATAAATTTAAATGAAGATGATGAATTAATTAATAAAAAAATGATTTCAGCTGTCAAGAGTAATATGAATATTATTTTATGTATAGGTGAAACAATTGAAGAAAAACAAATGTTGAAGACAGATATGGTATTACGAAGGCAGTTAGTGAATGCTTTAAATGGACTAAGCATTGATATGCTTCATAATGTAATAATTGCCTATGAACCAGTTTGGGCGATTGGAACAAATAATGTGGCTAGTATCAAAGAAATAGAGAGAACAGCCAATTACATTAAAATGATTGTTCATCAAAATAGAGGCTATAAAAATATGCGGGTTATTTATGGAGGTAGCGTAAACGAACAAAATATTAAAGAACTTAATCAAATAAAAAACATATCAGGTTTCTTAGTAGGAGGAGCGTCAACTGATACTGATAAGTTCTTATCAATTATAAATGAAGTTGTTGTAAACCAATGACTTTTTTTGTCAAAAAGTGACAAGTGTTGACAAAAATAGATAAATAAAACTCTAGTATATAAGAAGTTAGTTGTGCTATAATTAAAATACGTGATGCAGTACTTTGAAGGGAGAAAAGAATGGAAAATATACGTGTACTTATGATTGACGATAATGTCAACTTAGTAGAAATGATTAAGGAGTATTTTAGCAGTCACCAATTTATTAGTATCGACTTTTGTGCTTATGATGGCGTTGAAGGAATTAACACAATTGTCAAAGAACAAGAACGATACGATGTTATTATCTTAGATTTAATTATGCCTAATAAAGATGGAATGTATGTTTTAGAAGAAATGCAAAAGAGGAGAATTGATAAAAAAGTTATTGTAGCTACTAGTTATAATTCTAGTGAAGTAATTAGACAAGTATCAGATTATGGAGTAAATTATTTTATTTTAAAACCATTTGAATTATCAGATCTTGAAAAAAGAATAATTGAATGTCAAAATAAGAATAAAGGTAAGAAAAATATTGATTTTCACCATAATAACTTACAAATATCAATTAGTAAAATTCTTCATGAATTGGGAATCCCATCTCATATAAAGGGTTATCAGTATATAAGAGAGGGAATTAGTATTATTTTTGAAAATCCAGAAACAATTGGAGGTATAACAAAAGAACTTTATCCTGAATTAGCAGAAAAATTTGATACAACTGTTTCTAGAGTTGAAAGAGCAATCAGGCATGCCATAGAAGTAAGTTGGAATCGTGGTAACTGGGATTTAATGGAGGAAATATTTGGTCATAGTGTTGATATTGATAAAGCTAAACCAACTAATTCAGAATTTATTGTAACTATTGCTGATAAGTTACGATTAGAACATCATAAAGTAGGATAACTACTTTTTCCTTTGCCCGTAATTTAGAAAAATGTATAATTATGCCAGATGATTAAATGAAAAGAATTTTTATTGTTAATTCTGTTACGGGTAATGGTAAAGGCTAAAAATGGTAGGGCTTTAAAAGGGATTTGTGTTTCTGAAAACTTTGATTAACCACTAAGAAACAGATTATTTTAAAGTCGAATCACCAATTCCACTTATTTGTAATATGGATGGTGAAACAAAGGTAGATAATAATTTTACGTTTAACAATTTGGAACAGGAAATTCATTTAATCTATAACGATTATCCTAAAATAATAAGTTTACATATGAAAACATCTAAGTAGTTATCAATAACTCTAATTTATGATAAAATATAATTGGAGATGATAAGATGAAACCAATTGTACTTTGTATATTAGATGGAATGGGAATTAGAGAAGACCAAAATGGTAATGCTTTTTCTAATGCGTATAAACCTAATTTTGATTATATATGGAATAACTATCCACATACTCTTATTGAAGCAAGTGGTGAATTAGTCGGGTTGCCTATCGGGCAAATGGGAAATAGCGAAGTAGGGCATATGAATATAGGGGCTGGTCGAATTGTCTATCAACCACTTCCTTTTATTAATGAACAAATAAAAAATAAATCATTTTTTAACAATTATAATATATTAGAAATTATTAATCATACCAAAAACAATAATTCTAATTTACATTTATTAGGTCTTGTTAGCGATGGTGGTATTCACTCACATATTGATCATTTAATGGCTATAATTGATATGATTGTTGACAATAATGTTAGGAACGTATATCTACATTTATTTTTAGACGGGCGTGATACACTACCTGATGTTGGGCTAAGTTTTTTAAAGCAAGTTGAAAAAAAATTAAAAGAAGTTAAAGTAGGTTCTATTGCAACAGTATCTGGCAGATATTACGCAATGGATCGTGATAATAGATGGGATCGGGTAGAATTAGCTTATAAAGCCATTACTGAAGGTGTTGGAGAAACTTATCAAACGATTGATGAATTAATAAACATTAATTTAGATAGAGGTTTAACTGATGAATTTGTTATTCCTGCTATTTTAGACGAAAAGGGAAAAATTCAAGAAAATGATGGGTTAATTGCCTTTAACTTTAGACCAGATCGCTTAAAACAACTTTTTAGTGCACTTACTAATCCTAATTTTGATAAGTTTGAAAGAACACTAGTAAATAATTTAAAATTAGTGACAATGATGCCAACTAGTAATGAAATAATATCTAAAAGTGCTTTTGAGCCTGAAATTTTAAACAACACTTTAGGAGAATATCTTAGTAATAAAGGTCTTACTCAACTACGAATTGCTGAAACCGAAAAGTACGCCCATGTAACTTATTTTTTTGATGGTGGGGAAGAAAAAGAATTGTCTGGCTGTAAACGAGTTCTAATACCTTCGCCTAAAGTTGCAACTTATGATTTAAAACCGGAGATGAGTGCATATGAAATAACTGAGTTATTATTAAAAGAATTAGATAATGATTATGACTTTGTTGTTTTGAATTATGCAAATGGTGACATGGTTGGTCACACCGGAGACTATGATGCCGCAGTTATTGCCGTTGAAACTGTTGATAAATGTTTAGGAAAAATATATGAAAAAACAAAAGAAAAAAATGGTACGTTAATAATTACTGCTGACCATGGTAATTGTGAATATATGATTGATGAAAATAATAATGTTATAACTTCACACACAACTAATAAGGTTCCATTAATAATAACTAATAAAAGTTATAAATTAAAAGAAGGTTGTTTAGGTGATATAGCGCCAACAATTCTTGAAATATTGAATATAGAAAAACCAAAGGAAATGAATAGAGATAGTTTATTGGTGAAAAATTGATTTAAATCAAAATTATTAAATGTTATCGATGAAAATTATTAGAATAATAAAAATAAAAAACACTTATGAGTTGTGAATAAACATAAGTGTTTTTTATTGTCAAAAAAAGACAAATTTTATAAGTTAATCTTTATGATGTTAATTAAGTGTTATCTGCAAGTGTAGCCCATCGCTTCATATTTTTCTTTTACTTCAGTCCATTCCTTTTTTGATAATCCTGCGTGTTCATAGATTTTATATGTCCCCTTAGTTGGGTGAGTACAAGATAAAGCGTGTCCTTTGGAAATATAACCACATCCTGTAGAAATAAGAACAAGTCCTAAGCTAATAATGCTTAAAATTAAAGATTTCTTTTTCATTTCTATCTTCCTTACTATTTTAAGTTTATCATTACATTGGCTCTTTGTCAAACAGTGTTGGTGAACCAAAAAACTAATGATTGTAACATTACACCGTATTAAATAACAAAAAGGATATTTTATTGATTTTAACCTAAACTTATACTATAATAAATAAAGGTGATTCTATGTGGAAAATAGGAAATGTTAATATAAAAAATCAAATAGTAATGGCACCAATGGCTGGCATTTCCAATAGCGCATATCGAATTATTGTCAAAGAAATGGGCTGTGGACTAATTTATGCAGAAATGGTTAGTGATAAAGCCATTACTTTTGGTAGTGAAAAAACAATTGAAATGTTATATATGACTGATGCTGAAAGACCACTTACTCAACAAATATTTGGGAGTGACGTCGAATCTTTTGTTAAAGCGGCTATATATATATATGAAAATATGAAACCAGATATTATTGATATAAATATGGGATGTCCAGTACCTAAAGTTGCTCTTCGTGCTCAGGCAGGTAGCGCTTTACTTAAAAATCCAGATAAGGTTTATGAAATAGTATCAAGTGTTGTTAAAAGTGTTCCAATTCCCGTGACAGTTAAAATTCGTAGTGGTTGGGATACATTTAATATTAATGCTGTGGAAATCGCCCAGGTTTGTGAAAAGGCTGGTGCATCTGCTATTACAATACATGGACGAACTCGTAGTCAAGGATATAGTGGTAAAGTTGATTTAGATATTATTAAACAGGTCAAAGAAAGTATTAGCATTCCAGTTATTGGTAATGGAGATATTAAAACTTGTTATGATGCTAAAAAAATGCTTGATTATACTAAGTGTGATGCTGTAATGATTGGTAGGGGAGCCCTTGGTAATCCTTGGATATTTAAAGAATGTAAAGAATTTTTAGAAAGTGGTATTCATCCTACGCAAGTTAGTAAATTGGATAAAATAAAAATGATTAAAAAACATGTCGCATATTTATTAAAACAAAAACCAGAGAAGGTAGTAATGCTTGAAATGCGAAGTCATGTAGCCTGGTATTTAAAAGGAATACCTGGAAGTGCAGAGGTAAAACGGAAGTTGAACACTGTTGTAACAGTGGCTGAATTGTATGATTTATTGGGAGAATTTTCAAAGGAGACTAAAGATAATGGCTAGCGTAAGTAAACGTTTTTTGGCATATATGATAGATGTATTGTTAATTGGAATAATCATTTTCCTTTTTAGTAAAGTATTAATTGATAGTAATAAAATTAAACATTTGAATAATCAATTAAAAGAAGTCAATGAAAAAATATTAATGGACGATGTAGGATTTGATGATGGCGTTAGAGAATATGCAATACTAATAAAGCAAATTGATAGGGAAAATGTTCTGGTGAATGTAATAACAATTATTTTAATACTCATATACTTTGTTTTTATTCCAAAATATAAAGATGGTCAAACGGTGGGATTAAGATTATTAAAAATGAAAATTGTAACACATAATAGAAATCTATTAACAATTAGTAAATTAATGTTGCGAAATTTTATTTTAAATGGACTAGCATATTTATCTATATGTTTAACTTTTCTATACTTATTTTCGGAAACAATTTATTTTATATTAGTATCAATTTTGAGTTTTTTCCAATTAGGTCTAGTAATTACAAGTATTTTTATGATATTATATAGAAGAGACAAGCGGGGCTTGCAAGACATTTTAAGTGAAACAAAAGTAATAAATATTAGTGGAGAGTGAAAAAATGAAAGAACTTAATGAACAAGAATTAATTAGAAGACAAAAAATGGAAGAATTAGTAAATAAAGGGGTAGATCCCTTTGGAGGAAGATTTGAATTAACTAGTGATAGTAAAACAATCAAAGAAAACTTTGGTGATTTAACTAAAGAAGAATTAGAAGAAAAGAATGAGTCTGTTATTGTTGCTGGCCGAATTATGACTAAACGTGGTAAAGGTAAAGCAGGATTTATGCACCTTCAAGATAACTTCGGACAAATTCAAATTTATGTTCGTCAAGATGCAGTAGGTGATGATCAATATGAATTATTCGATAAGGCTGATTTAGGAGATATTATCGGGATAGAAGGTCATCTTTTTAGAACTAACATGGGAGAGTTAAGTATTAAGGCAACTAAATATACTCATTTAGTTAAGAGTTTAAAACCACTACCTGAAAAATATCATGGAATAGCTGATCCAGAAATTAAACTTCGTAAAAGATATTTAGATATTATTATGGATCCAGAAGTTAAAGAAATTTTTAGAAAGAAACAAATTTTTTGGGCAACTATTCGTAATTATTTAATTGAAAATGATTTTTTAGAAGTTGAAACTCCAGTATTAGAAAATAATGCTGGGGGAGCTGCTGCAACTCCGTTTTTAACTCATCATAATGCACTTGATTTAGACGTATTTTTAAGAATTTCAATGGGTGAATTATGGCAAAAAAAATTATTGGTAGCTGGTTATGATAGAACCTTTGAAATTGGACGTCAATTTAGAAATGAAGGAATGAGTCCAGAACATTTACAAGATTATACTCAAATGGAATTTTATTGGGCTTATGCTGATTATAAAGATGGTATGGAATTTGTTAAAGAAATGTATCGAAGAGTTACTAGAAATGTACTCGGTACTTCTAAGTTTACTTCAAAAGGTTATGATATGGATATGGATGCTGAATGGAAAATCTATGATTTTGAAACAATGATCAAAGAGGGAACTGGAGTAAGTATTTATGAATCAACCAAAGAAGAGATTATTAATAAATTAGAAGAAGCTGGGGTTGAATTTGAACCTGATGCTCCTTACTGGCGTTTAGTTGATATTTTATGGAAAGTAGTTCGTAAAACATTAAATGGACCTGGATTTTTAGTGGGTCAACCAGTTGAATTAAATCCTCTTCCAAAACGATTAGACGAAGACCCTCGTAAAGTCGCTCAATTTCAAGTGATTTTGGCAGGATCTGAAATGGGTAATGGTTATTCAGAACTAAACGATGCTATTGACCTGGAGAATCGTTTTAAAGAACAAAGAGAAATGGCAGAAGCAGGCGATGAAGAAGCTCATAATCATGACGCTGAATTTATCGAAGCACTGGAATACGGTATGCCACCAGCATTTGG
>JAQVMY010000092.1 GCA_028703405.1 Bacilli bacterium | reverse complement strand
AACTTTAAAATATTTACATCATCACAAATTAAATAAATTCACCATAAATAAAGGAATCCAAAAATGTCGTGAAAGTCGTAGAGTAAGCGCTGAAGATAAAGAAATGTTATTAAAATATAAAGTTTAATAATATTATATTTTTTGTAGTTTATATTTAATTAATTATTACATAAAAAAAACTAACAAAAATGTTAATTTTTTTATTTAAGATTTAATTTTTTCGATTATTAATTGTGTATTAACTATTTTTTTAAAGCTGATCATTTTAATAATATTATTTTGGAGCATATATTAATAAAAAATAATTATGAGATTTTTCAATTTTTTCTAAATTTTTAGTTTTAATATCAATTGCTTTTTTTAGATGACAATATTGAAAATGTAAATGGAGCAAATAAATTAGGAATAAATACTATTAAAGTAAATAAAGATACTGATTCATAAAAAGAAGTAAACAAATTGTTAGAACAAAATAATTAATAAACTATTATTGGGGGATTAAAATGGAGAAATTATTTGTTATGAGGACTGGTAAAGAAGATTTAACTATTCGGTCAGATAAAACTTTGAAAGTTTCTGATTTAATATATGGTGACGAAAAGTCATGTATCCATATGTTATTTCTAATTTGATAGTAGGAATACTATTTATTAATTCAATTGTTTTTTCAGGTGGTTTGTAATCTTCAATGACTTTTATTTTTAACATAAAAAAAACAACCTTCATGAACTTAACATTCATTAGGTTGTTACTAATATCTCATTGGAGCGAATCTAGTACTGGTTACGAACTATTTAAGTTGTTCTCTTCTCTATAAATATTATAGATGAATTCTTGTTCTAATTCAATACCTATGAATTATTTTTATTAGGAAACTTTTTTGCCAAATCATTTATTTGCTCTGGGCTTATTTTTCCTGAAATAACATCCGTAAAAATTCCACCTACAATTCCAGACATGGCATTATTCATGACTTCTTGGTTTTTTTCATCAATTGTAACTTTACTCTTTAATTCTAACATCTCTTTTTCATGTTGATATTCTTTATCCTTTGCTTCCATTTCTAATCTATGTTTTTCTTTTAAATCTTCTATATTAATTTTATGTTGCTGCATAAGTTTTTCTATTTCGTGTTTATTGTTAGTTTTGACAATTTCTAATTCTTGAGTTAATTTCTTTTTGGCTTGAAAATAAGCTATTATACTTGCAATTATGGAAACAGCATATGGTAATAATTCTTTTAAAATATTTAATAAGTTCATATTTTACCTCCAATTTTAATATATTTATTTTATTATATTAGTTTGTTTTTTATATTCAAATTCCAATCAATAAATTTATTATATGTTCCATTTGTCTTATATAATTCATTCAATATTTCTTCTTTTTTTTCAGGATTTTGTTCTAAATAACATTTAATGTTAAAAATTTGTATTGCAGTAAGTAAACAAATTTCCTGTTGCTTTGCATATTTTAACATTTGTGTAGGAAATGCATCTTGTCTATTATCTAATTCTGTACTTTTAAAAGCATTTACAATTAAAAATCCTTTTGGTAATATGGCATTATCTATGTGATACATTGATTTCCATTTTACAGTTTGAGATGTATGCTTTTCTGTGGCACTACCATCCACACCTTTAACTTCTATAACGGCAATTTTATCATTACATGAGACAACAATATCTTCATCTTTACCATTTTCATCATATTTCAATATTTGAAATCCTATGCATTCTAATTCTTTAACTATTGTTTTTTCTAATAATGTACCTGAACCGGTAAATATAATCTTTTCTTTCTGCATTTCTTTTAAAATTTGTTCTTTATTATCAATACTTTTTTGTAATTCATCTAATCTTAACTTTTCAGATGTAATATCTTTTAGCATAATGTCTTCTTTAGGTAATAAATACTTTTTTGAATACTCGGGTAAAAGTACTTCATCTTCACTGTTTAAAGCCTTTACTAAATCATATATATCATCAAAATATTGTTTTTCTAATTTTTGCCCTTTTTCTTTTGTTAAATTATCTAAATTTAGGGAAGGTAGAAATAATAATGTACCATTTTGAACTTTCTCATAGAAAGATATGACTTTTTCAGTATTTTGAATATTAAAAAGAATTTTATTTTTATCAATATTTTCATAAACTGTTAGATATTTATAATTATCTTTATATTTTTGATAAAAATTACTTGCTTTTTTATTCTTTAATATAACATTGTTTCCTTCTAATTTAAAAGTTTGTATTTTTACTGGTAAAATCTCTGACGGATGAATCTCCGTTACTATATTGGTAATCCTAGTATTTCTTCCTGTACCAGAATATTCCTTTCTTCCAGTATATCTATATCTATATTCATCATTGCCGTTTAAAACTACTACTGTCTTACCGCTGTTTAAAAATTCTAGTAATTCACTTTTTCTTTTTTTAACATCGTTAACAATTTGTGTAGAATTATATGTTGTTAATTCAGGAATGCCATTATAATTTCCAGATGTTTCATACTCATCAAATAACCATTCTAATTCTAATATAATCATATCACATTCTAAAATCGTATTGGCATCAGAAAATTTTATATACTTTATATTTTTATGTTCGTATTCTGGATAACAAGCAAGAAAACCATTTTTCATAAAATCACCTCATTTTTTATTATTAAAAAATATTATCTAACAATTTCCAATTATCATTTTCCATATCTTCTGTATATTTAGTATTACATAAATATAAAGATTCATTTTTATCATAGTCTCTAACAAATCCAAAATTAACATTATACTTATTAGCATATTCTTTTAATGATTCAAATTTATTTTCAACTTTTATATCAATATTCTTTGAATCTCCACTAGCATTTTCTCCACCTTTAGTTTCAATAATCCATATTTTATTATTCTTATTACATACTATAAAGTCAGGGTAGAAGTGCCATTTATGGTTTACTGCATCTATATAAACAATTGAAAAATAATCACTTGATGATTCACCATTTTTATAAAACCATTTAATATTTTCATTGTTTTCACAAAAGTATTCAAACATTCTTTCTGATTTAGATTTTATCGTGCTGTTAGGATAGTTCATATAAATTGATTTCTCATAGATTGTTGTATCTTTCATTTTAGGATCGTATTTAATATAATCCATTTCAGGAACTTTCCAATCAAGTATTTTTAGTTCATCTAATTTTAATTTAATTTGTCTTGCTTTTTGAGATACTGCTTCTTGGAAATCATGTTTCAATATGTCTTCATTATTAATTACAAAAGCATAAAACTCTATTAAGCTCAAATCGATAAACTTCTTTGTAAAGAGTTTTCCTCTAAAAAACATTCTTTCAAGCATTAATCTTGTTCTATCATAACGCATACTAATTTTTGCAGATATAACATTAATAGAATGTCTTAATTCAAAACCATTCTTATTTGTGCTTACTGCAGATTGTACTTTAATTCTATTTGCATTTTCTAATTCGTTAGAGTCTAGTTTAACGATTTTATCTTGAATAATGTAATTATCTATTGTGTCTTTGAATGAGTAGCCATTAGCCTCTAAAATAGTCGTATTATTTGTTTTATTGCTTGTAAGTTTATATTTATTAATATAAAAATCATGAAGTATTTTAAATGTTTCTCTTTCATCAAATCCATCAAAATCATTGTCGAATGTAATTTTCTTTAGACTAAAATTTTTATATTCATTTTTTAAAAACACTATTTTAGTATCATAAGCATTATTGCCTAATTCTTGTTTAACAGTTTCTTCATATTTCTCATCAAATGTATAAAGATAACAATTATCTAGTAATACATTGTCATAATGATGTGCCTGAGGCATTCTTCTAATTCTTCCAATTGTTTGAGTTT
>JAQVMY010000016.1 GCA_028703405.1 Bacilli bacterium | reverse complement strand
GTTTTCTCGTCGTGCCCAACCATATAGATTAAGAATTCATTACCACTAGTACGAATAATATCACTATTTTCAACTTGGTTTAAAATTAAAATGTTAGCAGCTTCACGAATAACCTTATCTCCTTCTATATGTCCATAATTATCATTAATGTAAGAAAGATTATTTAAATCAACTACAACAATAGATTGGGGATAAATCTCACTATTATCCCAAGCTTCAAGATTATCATTTAAATAAGTTCTGTTTTTAAGTGATGTTAATTGATCTATATATTTCATTTTGTTTTCTTTGGAAACAACTTTAATTGACTTGCTATCTTTATTCTTTTTAAATGATTTACTTATCAATATTGTTGATACAATAATTATTAAAGTTGAAACAATAATAATCAGTGATTTTAAGATAATTGGTTTTCTATCAATATTGAATAAACTATAAAAACTGTTATTAATAGTTTTTTTATTACAAGCAAATGATAAGTAAAAATCTAAATAATTAGCGAAAATTTTATTTTCTTTAATATCTCTAATAACTAATCCATAGTCATTCGGTAGGGATTCTTCATAATATACTTTATAATTTTTTAATTTATTATTAGCTAGGAAATTATAAACTTCTTTATCAATAGCAATAACTGAATTCTTTTTAATATTCTTAACTAATTCTGAAATATTATTATAGGTCTTCGTTGTTAAATTGTTTTTACTTAAATAATTTGATACTTCACTATTATTAATAGTCATTAATTCAACATTAGATAATGTATTTAATGAATTAATAACTAAATTGTTAGAAATATTTGAAACCACAACTAATTTATTATTATAAAATGGAATAGTTTTATAAACATCCATATTATATTTATTACTTGTATGGTTTTCCAACATTATATCAATTTTATTAGCATTAAAGGCATCAAACATTGCATTATTATTTGGAAAAGAATCGTATTTAATTTCTGTGTTGGATAGTTTTGTAAATTGTTTTAAAAATTCGCTGTTGTAACCTAATAATTTTTTATTAATTACTGTATCATACGGAGCATTATCTACAAATCCATATACATAATGTTTACTTCTAAAATTTACAATATCTTTTTCATTTTGTTTTTTTAAATCAAAATAAGTATCTGTCAAATAACTGTTATAACTATTTTCATAGTTTTCAGTTGACCACTTTTCATAGTATTTAGTTAAAATACTATTAAGTTTATCTTTATCACCTAATGTAATAACATAATCATTATTCATTTCTGTAACATGATACGCTATATTTAAGTCCTCATTTGTAAGAATTTTATCTAAATATAAAGTTTTGGGAATGATTATTGCATTAATTGGATTAATAATATTTGATTCATCAGTAACGACCTCTGGTTTAACAATATCTTGAAACATTGTTTCAACATCATCATAGCCTTTAAAAACATTATCAATACCATCTTTTAAATAAGTGTTAGCCTTTTCTAAATCACTAGATAAAACCCCAATAACTAATCCTTTAATTTCATCTAAATCAATATATTTTTGTTTTTCATTAGTAACAATCACATAATTGTCACGATATATTAAAACATCATTTTCAGACGCTTTATCAACAATATTAAAAGCATAAACTAATTCTATTTTATCATTATACTGAAACGGGACCTTATTAAGCGCTAATCCAGTAGTTTTTTCTAAATTTTCTAGAAAATCAAAAAAGACACCAGCGCCATCATAGTTAAAAATAGGAATATTGTTAATAACTCCAATATCCATAACCGTATTTTTGTTATTTTCAATCCATTGTTTTTCCATTAAATTAAGAGTTGTATTTTTATCTTCTCTAGTGAAGATAAAATATCCTCCTAACAATAATATTACTAATAAAACAATTCCAATTATAACTAATTTTTTATTTTTCATTTTTTACCACCTAACTCAATTAATCCATTTGAAAGTTAATGATGATTTGTGTTTATAACCAATTTTAGGATATATTTCACTATCTTCAACATCATTAATTAGATAAACCTGGAAATCAAAATATTTTTTTTCATCTTCTTCAAAATTTTCCAAGACTTTATCAGCAAAAGATTGGGATGTAATTAAATCAACATCACCATCAAGTTTAATTATAAAATTAATAATTCTACCAGATAAATTATAATTTATCTTTTCAATTTTTTCTTCTTTTTCTAATTTTCCACTTATTTCTTTTAGTCGATTATTATCAACTGCAAATTCTTCAATTCCTTCTAAACGTCTACCATATAAGTCTTTTCTAGCATCTGGATATAATAATTGTTTAATACCAATAAACGCAAAAATCATTAATAATACAAAGACAAATAGTAAAATAATTTTTATTTTATGTTTTTTTACAAAATCCATGGTTTTCCTCCAATCGTCAAATATTATACTATAAAATCAGGTTTTGTGCAAATTAGAGTTTAGCTAATTCCCCTGTTAATAATTCAGAAGCTTTTGCTGGATTAACTTGACCTTTTGTTTCTTTCATAATTTGACCCATTAAATATTTTAAAGCCCTATCTTGACCATTTCTATAATCAGTAACAGATTCTGGATTGTTTTCAATAATATTATTAATTACTTTAAGAATTAAATCATCATTATTAATTTGTTTGAGTCCTAAATCTTCAATAATACTTGAAACACTTCCACCTTTTTCTAATAATATTGGAATAATATCTTTAATATGTTTAGAAGAGATTGTCCCTTTTTCATAAGTTTCAATTAATTCTTTAAAATTATCATTAGTTAATTTTATGTTTTTTATGTCTAATTTAGTTTTATTTAAATAATTTAGAACTTCTCCAGTTAATATATTAGCAGCAGTAACTGGATTAACAAGACCTACAACACTCTCAAAAAATTGACATAATGAGTAGTTTCCAATAATAGTTTTAATATTGTTTTGGTTAATGCCTAACTTATTATATTTATCACGAAGAACACTAGGAAGAATTGGTATTGAATTCTTTACTTCTAAAATGTATTCATCAGATAACTCAAGTGATGGAATATTAGGTTCAGGAAAATACCTATAATCACTAGCAGTTTCTTTAACTCTCATCGAAATGGTTGAACCCGTTTTATCATCAAAGCGTCTTGTTTCATTAATAACTTTATTGCCACTTTCAATAATTTTTTTTTGTCTTTCTATTTCATATAAGATACTGGTTCCAACATTACTAATTGAACCAATATTTTTTACTTCAGCTTTAGTTCCGAGTTTTGAAGAATCCTTTTCTGATAATGATATATTAGCGTCACATCTCATACTACCTTCTTCAATTTTAACGTCGCTTATACCTAAATATAATAATATTTCACGAATACCTTCTAAATAAGCAATTGCTTCTAAATCACTTTTAATAACTGGTTTAGTTACTATTTCAATTAAAGGAACACCTGCTCTGTTAAAATCTAAAACCGTGCCGCCTTGACCATGAATACTTTTAGCAGTATCTTCTTCAATGTGAATTCTTTCAATATCAATTTTTTTAGGCTCACCTGATAAATTAATCATTAAATATCCATCATACCCAATTGGGGTTCTGTTTTGAGTTATTTGATAACCTTTGGGTAAATCAGGATAAAAATAATTTTTACGATCAAAATGCATTTCCTTATTTATAGAACAATTAAGAGCGAGTGCGGCTTTTAAAGCCATCTCAACAACTTTTTTGTTTAATTTAGGTAAGGTTCCAGGATAAGCTAGATCAATCAAACTAATATTTTCATTAGGTAGACTATCAAAATTATTTAGACTATTAGAAAATACTTTTGTTTGACTTTTTAGTTCAACATGTATTTCAATACCAATTGTTGGTTCTAACATTACTTATCCCTCCCTAAATTATTTTCAATGAAATACGCGATTTTATAAACATCTTCTTCCTTAAAATAATTGCCCATAATTTGTAATCCAATTGGCATATTGTCTTTATTAAAACCAATTGGTAATGATAGGGCTGGAACTCCTGTCATGTTAGCAGGTATCGCTAACATATCTTCATAAAACTTTTTCGCATAATTATCATTTTGTTGATTTAATTCATAGGCCACATTTAAAGTTGTTGGTGTAAAGATATAATCATACTCTTCAAATATCTTTTTAATATTATCAGTCATTTTTTTTCTAATTGACAAAGCCTTGTAGTAGTACTCATTTGCATTTTTACCACTTAAGACAAAAGTTCCAATCATAATTCTTTTTTTAACCTCAAGTCCGAAACCTTCAGTTCTAGTATTTTTATATAAACTTTCAACGTTGTCATAATTGTTACTTATATAACCATATCTAATACCATCAAAGCATGAAAGATTACTACTTGCTTCTGATAGTGCAATAATTTGATATAAGGAAACTGAATATTCTAAATATGTAATATCAACATATTCAACTAAACAACCATTTTCTTTTAACAAATTAATTATATCTTCAAATTTTTTTTGGACTTCACTATCTATTTGACAACCCAAATAAAATGAAGGAATCGCCACCCTTTTTGTTTTAATATCAATATTGAAATCTGTAAAAGATAATTTATCATCTTTAGAACTTGTATAATCATTTATATCAAAACCAGATATAGCTTCTAATAATAAAGCATTTTCATAGACATTTCTAGATATTGGTCCGATTTGATCAAGACTAGCAGCAAAGGGAATTAATCCGTATCTTGAAACTCTTCCATATGTTGGTTTCATTCCAACTACTCCACAAAATGAAGAGGGAACACGAATACTACCTCCAGTATCACTTCCTAGAGATAAAGGTACCAGTCCACCTCCTACAGATGCCGCGCTTCCACTACTACTTCCTCCAGGAACGCAAAATTTATTCCAAGGATTTAAGGTCTTTCCATAGTAGCTTGTCTCACCCGTTGATCCCATTGCAAACTCATCCATATTGTTTTTACCAACAATAATCATGTTTTTAGATTTTAACTTTTCAATAACAGTCGCATCATAAATAGGCACAAAATTATCAAGCATTAATGAAGCACAACTTGTTTTCAAATTTTTTGTTACAATATTGTCTTTAATAGCAATGGGTATTCCAAATAAAGGATTATCAACTTCTTTAGATTCAAGTTCAATCGCTTTACTTCTTGCACCCTCACTATCTATTGTAATAAAAGAATTTAAGTCAGACTCTTTTGCCTTATATAAAAATTCTTCTACTAGATCAATAGGTTTTATTGTTTTATCTTTTAATAACTTATTTATTTCTTCAATTGTTAACTCTAAATAATTACTCATTCTATCACCTTTGGTACTAAAACGTAATCCCCTTCACGATTAGAAATATGTTTTAATATTTCTTCTTTTTCTATCATCTTCGCAGTTTCAAATTCAGCATAACAATTCTTATTATTAGTAGGAGAAATCATTATCTCATCATTTTCTATTTCTAATGCTTGAACTTTATTTATTTCTTCAATAACTTGATTTAAACTATTAACATAATCCTCTATTTCTTTATCATTACAATTTAGCATAGCTAAACCTAAAATATGCTCAACTTCTTTTTTATCAATCGTATTCATTTTATCCTCCTAAAATATATACATTACTTTTTAAACTATTACTTTCCTTATTAATAAATGCAACCATCGTTTCATTTGATTTAATAATAATCCTAATATTAATATGATTATCAAAATTAACTAATTCTTCACTAATAACTTCACTTAAATATAATAATTCACTATTACTAAATGTTCCACTATAAACTGTCATTTCAATGTTTTGGATTTTGTTGTTATAATACAACCCCTTAGCAGAAACACTAATTATATCTTTAACCTTTTTTATACTTTTTTCTAAACTATTAAAAGCATTATAAATATTAATATCATTATTCAAAACATAACTTGAATTTAAATATTGATATTCATAATTTATTTCTACTAAATCAATACTAGAACTAGTAGTTATTCCTATATATCTGATACCACCTGGTAACATCGCATTGGGACGATTCTGTAAATATACTCCAACGACTATTTTAGTTTTTTCAAGCCCAAGTTTATTTTTTAAATATTTAACTACTTCATTTGCCCTATCAAAAATGATTGATTCTAAAACATCTAAATCAACTTCTTCATAATCATAACTACCATATTCCCCTTCGTAGGCCTGGTAAGGATTAAAAATTAAGCCAATTGTTATACCTTTTAAATTACCATTATTAGTCAAATAATTTTGTTCATAAACACTAGTTATATATGTAGGCTTTATCATACTACCATTAATCTCAATTGGATTGTTTTTGTTTAATTTTTCTTTAGATAATAATTCTTTAAGTTCCTCACGATTTAAGTATTGACCTTCTTGATATAGTGAATTATTGGTTTTAAAATAATTACTAGATAACATCATAAATGAATTTTCAATATCATTAATATCATAATTATTTAAAACATTATTAATAACATAGTTACCACTAATAGATTTTTTATATGGAGTAGCCACTTGATAATATTCATTATCAAAATCCATTTCCAGTTTTCGAACAATGTTATCGTCATCTCTACACCCCGTTAAAAACAATAACATCAAACCTATTAATAATAACTTTTTCATAACATCACCACTACTTTAATTATAACACGGATGGGTAAATATATGAATAGTTTAAATGTTGACTTAATAAAAAAAATTGGCATTTTATTACCAATAATTATTATTAACTATACTATATTCAGTTATGCTCTCGAATCATATTTTCCATCTTTAGTTGAAACAATAATCATCTCATCTGCTTCAATAAATAACGGTACTTTAATAACTAATCCTGTTTCTAGTATCGCTTCTTTAGTTGCATTAGTAACTGTATTCCCACGAATTGATGGTTCTGTGCTAGCAACTTTGTACTCAATTTTTTCTGGTAAAGTTAACCCTAATAATTCACTTTCATAAAAAGTTAAATCTACATTTAATCCTTCTTTTAAGTATTCTACTTCTTCAGCGATTTGATCTTTGTTAATTTCAATTTGTTCATATGTTTCCATATTCATAAAATTATAATCATCTCCAATAGCATATAAGAATTGCATTGAAGTTTTTTCAATAGGGGCTTTTTCTAATTTAATTCCTGCATTAAATGTATGTTCAATAGTAGCACCCGTTCTTAAATTTCTTAATTTGCTTCTAACAAAGGCTGGACCTTTACCTGGTTTAACATGTAAAAATTCAATTACTTGATATATATTACCGTCAAATTTGATAGTCATTCCATTTTTTAAATCATTAACGTTTACCATATTATTCTCCTTTTAGTAATTTCTTATTTTTTTTCTTTATGTAAAGTTACCGTTTTAGATTTTGGACAAAACTTTTTTATTTCAATTCGTTCAGGAGTATTTTGTTTGTTCTTTTCAGTACGATAATTTTCAGAACCACACACTGTACATTGTAATGTTATTCTTTCACGTGCGTCTCCTTTTTTAGCCATTGTTTTTCCCTCCTTTAATACATCCGTTAATATTATAGCAAATTATTTGTAAATTTCAAAGAATTTTTTTGAAACAGCATAAGATATTCGACGATTAACTGTTGTTCTATATCCACTTCTGGCATTTACTGGGGAAATATCTGGAGAAATTACTGCAAAAGCAACGATTGGATCATCATATGGAGCGTATCCAGCAAAGGTATGACTATATGTTTCTAAATCAACAATTCCGTCAAGATCACTATCAATAAAACTTTCACTAGTTCCAGTTTTTCCCGCTGGTTTTACAGCAGGTGGAATATATCCAACCCCTGTTCCACCACTTGCAACTACCTGCTTAAATCCCTCTTGGATTCTTTCTAGGTGTTCTTCTTTAACTGTCAATTTATTTAATACTTCTGGTTCTCTATTATAAACAATATTAGTCAATCCATCTTTAGTTGGTTCATAAACACTTTTCAATAAATGAGGAGCGATTCGGTATCCCCCATTCGCAATGGTTCCAATATACTGTGATAATTGAATTGGAGTATAAGTATCATATTGCCCGATTGAAAAGTCAAGTAGATGTCCTGATAACGTGCTATTACCTTGGTATCCTAAACCTTCATTTGGTAAATCGATTCTAGTTTTTACACCTAGTCCAAACTCTGCGAAAGTATTACGATATGTATCAAAAGCCTTTTCATTAATTGATAAAGGTTGATTATATACATATTTACCTTGACCAATTTTAATAGCTGTTTGATATTGATAAGAGTTCGAAGAATACTTAAGGGCTGCTACATCATCAATTCTACCCAAGTAGCGCCAAGAGCACTTTTGGGGTGTTGAGGCTATTTTAATGCAATGATCATCACGAATCTCTCCTACTTTTACTACTCCTTGATTAAATCCAACAATATTAGAAGCCCCTTTAACAACCGAACCCATAACAACTGATGAATTAATTACACCAGGAGTATAATCATAAACTTTATACTCATCACCATCTTTAACAATCTGCTTTGATGACATGGCTAAAATTTCACCAGTTTTAGGATCAGTTATAACCACAAATGAACGATTGTAATATTCAGTATTAGGTTCCTTTTTTGCCAATCTTAATTCAGTCTCTAGTATTTTATCAATTTCTTGCTGTAATTCAATATCAATAGTAATAACTATATCATTACCACGTTTACCTTCTTTTAAAAGTTTCGAACTTCCATCATTTAAAAGTTCATAAGTGTTTTTTTCACCTTTTAAATAATCTTCATATTGATATTCTAAATAACTAATACCTACTCTATCATCAAGGCTGTAACCTTTTGCTAAATAATAATCTTTTAGTTCATAAGGAAGTCCCGATTCATTAGTTGATACACTTCCTAAAATTGTTTTAAAAGTATCCCCATAAGGATAGACTCTCTCCCAATCTAAACGCGTATTAAAACCACGAAGTTTATGAATGTTTTCAGATATTTTAGCATATTCATGGTCACTTATATCATCTTTTTTTATTGTTTTTTCAGAATAATAATAACCCCTATTCATTAGATAATATATATATGCAGCCTTTTTATCTAGTTCCTTATATTCATTTAATTCTTCTTCAGTGATTCGCATAAGTTTCAATTCTTCAATGTCATCAAGGGTTAATTTTCGTTCATCAAGTTTTTTCCATTCTTCATCAGTAATTTTTGAAATACCTAATTCATGATTATTTCTTAACCAAAATTCTTTTAAATTTCTTGTGGTTAAATCCCGATAGTCAAGGTCTAAAATGTCGGCAACCTCATAAGCCATTTTTAATTCTTCTTTTCTAGTAATATCATTAGCTTTTTTATAATAAATTACTTTTATTGGTTTATTGTCAACAATTAAACGATGATGACGGTCATAAATTCGACCTCTTGGCGCACTTACACCTAAAACTATATTTTGATTTAATAATTTAACACGATTTGTATAATGTTCATTTCTTATAACTTGAATGAGAAATAAATTAGCAACTATTATTAAATTTAATAATATTATTATTCCTATTAATATGTTATATCTTTTTTCAATTATTTCTTTAATATTTCTATATTTTCTATAATAACTAAATTTTATATTAGTATTTTGACGGCGTTTATTATTTTTAAATATTTTCTTCATAAAGTTTATTTATTTCGACAAAGTCGACTATATTAAAGAAATTATTTATATATTCAGATCTACGATTTTGATATAAAAGATAATAGGAATGCTCCCATAAATCAAGTGCCATAATAGGAATAAGTTTATATAAATATGGTGTTTCTTGATTTGGAGTATTAATAATCTCCAGATTTCCTTCATGATTTATAACTAAGAAAGTAAATCCAGAACCTCTCAATAATGATGCTTGTTTAATAAATTCATTTTTAAAAGTTTCAAAGGAGCCATATTCTTTATTTATGGCATCAGCAAGTTTACCAACAGGACGATTATTTCGATGCTGACTCATATTTTTCCAATATAAATTATGATTTAAAACACCACCAGCATTAAATAAAATTTCTCCTCTATCTTCAATTGGTAACTCATCGATATTTTCTACCAATTCTATTAATGTATAATTTTTTTGAAAATTAATTTTTTCAAGTATTTCATTTAAATTATTCAAGTAGCCCTGGTGGTGTTTTTCATAATGGATTTTTACTGTTTCTTGATCAATATATGGTTCTAAAGCATCATACAAATATGGAAGATTTGGAATATCATACATATTTATCATCCTTTCTTTTTATAGTTATTAACACTCATGTTTATCATCAATAAAGAATATGCTATTTAGAGGTGTTAAAATGAATGATTTTTTAATAAAGCAGTATATTAATAATCTTACTTACGGAGATATTAATAATTTTGCTAATGCCAATGGAGTAACTTTAAATAACGATGAGACCGAAGTTATTTATAATAATATTAAAAACAATTGGCGCACGATAATATATGGCAATCCCCGTGGAATATTAGATGATTTAAAAGAAGAATTAGAACCAAATACTTATAATAAAGTAGAAGAACTATATGTTTCTTTTAAAGATAGGTTTCAAAACTTTTTATAATAGGCTCTAATATCTTCAATTAAGTTAGGGTTTTCAACTCTATTTTTAATCATTTCAATTTCAAACTTATATGGTGGGTAAAGTCTTTCTTTACTTTCATCATTAACTGTTACATAAGGCGTTTCTAAAATTTTAGGAACGTCTTTTAGATGCTTGTGATAAATTACATTTATTAAATTATCAAAGCCTAAAGTACCTTTTCCAAAATTGGCATGGCGGTCTTTTTTCGCACCTATTTCATTAATACTATCATTAATATGAATGCAAGCAAGTTTAGGTAAACCAATAACCTTGTCAAATTCTTTTAAGACATTATCAAAATCACTTATTAGATAACCAGCATCATTTATATGACAAGTATCTAAACAAACCTTAATATGTTCATTATACTTAACACCATCAATAATAGTTTTAATTTCTTCAAAAGTAATTCCAATTTCAGTTCCCTTACCAGCCATAGTTTCAAGTAAAATATCAACTTTACTATTACCATCTACAATAATATTAAGGGCATTAATAATGTTATTTATACCCTCTTCACGGGTTAGTTTAACATGACTACCTGGATGAAGAACCAACTTAGTTATTCCTAATTCTTCAACTCTTTTAATTTCTTCTTTTAAAAACATAATTGCGAAATTGTAATTAGCGCCAGACCCTGCTAAATTAACAATATAAGGAGCGTGAACTACAACATTGTTAATATCAATATTATGCTCTTCCATTAATTTATAACCTTTTAATGTGTAATCTTTATCGATTGGTGACCTAGCTGTATTTTGAGGTGCGCCAGTATAAATCATAAAAGCATTTGAGCCATAACTTATTGCTTCTATTACACTACCTAATAATTGATCTTGTTTTTTAAAAGATACATGCGATCCTATAATTAATTTTTCCATACATACCTCCATTAATCTAAAATTTCTATTTCATTTGCAATAATTTGTAATTTATCAAATCTTTTTTCTACTTTACCAAAAATTTTAATAATATTCCCTACTTCAATATTTGAATATTTATTATAAACCTTCGGAAACAGAACTATATCAATAGAACTTAATTCATCACTACCAGTTATAAAACACATCGCATCACCCTTTTTTGTTTTAACTTCTTTCATTCCATCAACATAGACAATTATTTCAACAACTTTATCAAAATGCTTTTTTAAATTGTTTATTTCAACAGGGTTTGGGTATTTATTTTTATATTCTGTTACTGGATGATTACTAATATAAAAACTAAATGATTCTAACTCAAGTCTCATTAATTCTTTTTTACTATATTCATCAAGGTGATTAATTTCTGGTTGAAGTGCATATTCTTCACCAACATCTTTTATCAGTTCACCATAATTAATAATTATATCTAAATTTTCAGTAATTGTTCTCTTATTTAATCCAATCGAATTAAAACAACCAGCATTAATTAGACTAACAATTGTCTTTTTGTTGACACTTCGACCATACACCCTTTTAATAAAATCATATATATTTTTGTATACTCCATTTTGTCTTTCCTTAATGATTGTGTTAGCTGCAGTCCCTCCAATGTTTTTAATAATTGATAAGGGATAGATAATCCCCTTATCAGTTATTTTATATGATGAATCACTTAAATTAATATCAGGAGCTATAATTAGTATATTATTATTTTTACACTCATAAATATATTCTTTAGTTTTTATTTCACTACCAACAACCATTGATAATAATGCCTTCATAAAAAACAAAGGATAGTGAGCTTTTAAATAAGCCATCTTGTAAGCAATGATAGAATATGCAACAGAATGAGAACGGTTAAATCCATATGACGCGAATTTTAAGATTAAGTCATAAACTTCATTTGCCGTTTCTAAAGAATATCCTCTTGTAGTGCTTCTATCAACAAATTTTTGTTGTTCTTTAATCATGACAGACTCTTGCTTTTTACTCATAGCCCTTCTTAGTAAATCAGCCTCTCCAAATGAATATCCAGCCATTATCTTAGCAATTTGCATAATTTGTTCTTGATAAATAATAATCCCATAAGTTGATTTTAAAATCGGGGTTAAATCAGGATGAATATCTTCTATTCTTTCACTACCTTGTTTTCTTTTTATATAAGTTTCAATGTTTTCCATAGGTCCTGGTCTAAATAATGCATTAGCTGCAACTATTTCTTCAAAACTAGTTGGGCAAAGTTTTCTTAAAAAGTTTTTCATACCATTTGACTCAAATTGAAATATTCCAGTTGTATTAACATTAGTAAAAATCTCTAAGGCCTTTTGATCATTTAAAGGAATATTATCAAAATCAATATCTACATTTAATACTTCTTTAATATCTTTTATAACATCAGTAATTAATGTTAAATTTTTAATTCCTAAAAAATCCATTTTTAAAAGTCCAATATCTTCTAAGTAATCCATATCATAACCAGTAGTATAAAAATCTTCATGCTTTTTATCAAGTGGAATAATTTCATCTAAATCAATATTAGACATAACGATACCAGCTGCATGAACCGAACTATGGCGTTTTAATCCTTCTAACTTACTAGCTACTTTATACATAGTCATTAATTGGGGTTTATTATCTAAGTAATTTTTAAGTTTCGCACTTTGTTTATAATTTTCAACTAGACTTAATTTAGATTGCAACATTTTAGAAATATAATCTACAATCTCTAAATCAATATCTAAAGTTCTGGCAACATCCCTAATAACTTGTTTTGAACCTAATGTACCAAATGTTATAATTGGAGCGACCCTTTTTATTCCATATTTATTAATACAATAGTTAATAACCTCTTCTCTGCGATTATATTCAAAATCAATATCAATATCAGGCATAGTAATACGTTCTGGATTTAAAAATCTTTCAAAAAGTAAATTATATTTAATTGGATCAACATCAGTTATATTTAATAAGTATGAAACAAGTGACCCAGCCGCACTCCCTCTACCAGGTCCCACTAAGATACCTTGTTCTTTTGCATATTTAACATAATCCCAAACAATTAAGAAATAATCACAAAAACCCATGTTATTAATAACCTCTAATTCATGATTTAATCTATCAATATATATTCTATTAACTTGATTACCAAATCTTTGTTTAAGACCACGAATACATAGTTTTTTTATATAAGTATAACTATCATAATCTTTAGGACATTCAAAACTAGGAATTAATTTTTGGTTAAATTTTAATTCCAAATTACATAACTCATTTATTTTATAATTATTAATTATATCATTTGGATATTTTTTTAATACTTCATCAAATAACATTAAATAATTATTTAATAAATCATTATTTATTTCCGTTACAAACTTACCATCTTTAATAGCTAATAAATAATTAATATAATTTTTATCTTCTTTAATTAGATAGATAATTTCATTCATATAAATTAAATTATTACCAGTTAATTTATTTCTTTCATCAATTGATTTATAACTTTGAAAAATATATTGAAATACTTTTTTAAGATCACTATATAAGTTTGTTGAAAGATAAGGTACAATACAAATTAGATTTTCACTATATAATTGTAGTTGTTTTAAAGTTAACAATCCTTCAGTATTTAAACTATTAATTTTAATTAAATTTTTATATCCTTCATAATTACAACAATATAAAATTATATCTAAATTATCAATTTTAATTTCTAATCCAACAATAGGTTTAATATTATTAAGTAGGCATTGTTTATAAAATTCCATAACCCCATACATATTATTATCAGTAATAGTTAATTGTTTTATCTTATTTTCTTTAGCAAAGTTTATTAAATCATCGATTTTAATCATACTGGATAGCAATGAATAATGGGTTTTTATATTAAGCGGAACATAATTCATACTACACCTCCTGTCAATTATAGGGCTTATCTACATTTAATTATACCATCTTTTCGTGCAATTTAATAACAAAACTAGCATATTTTATTGACTTGAGAGTTTTAATATGATAAAGTTATATAGCGAAAGAAATTACTAGGAGGGAGTTTATTTATGGTTAAAAAAATAACAAGTAAAAAACCTTTATTTGGAAATAAAAGATCTCATGCTTTAAATGCTACAAGACGTAAGCAAAACCCAAATTTACAAAAAGTAACATTAGATAACGGTGAGTCAATTATGATGAGTGCTAGAGAATTAAGGACTCTTAAAAAAACAAGTAAAGAAGTAGAAGCTCAAATTGAAGAATAATAAAACTTAACTAGCAAATTAGTTAAGTTTTTTATTATTTATAAAAAGTAATATTTCTTCGACTGTTTTGTCAAAATCATCATAGTTAGTATTAAACCAATTAATAGACATTTGATTATTAAACCAAGTATATTGTCTTTTAGCATACTTTCTACTTCTTTTCTTTATTAAATCAATACTTTCTTCTAGAGTTTTATAACCATCAAAATAATCAAATAATTCCTTATAGCCAATTGGTGTCATGACAGCTTTAGTTCTAACATTTGTATTATATATATATTCCGCTTCTTCTAGTAGTCCCAATTCAATCATTTTATCAACTCGGTTATTTATTTTTTCATATAAGACATTTCTTGGAGTTGTAAGCCCAATAAATATTACATCATATAATAATCGGTCAGTTTTATTTTTACTAGATAGTGGTTTATTATTAATGTAAAAATAATCTAGCGCCCTTTCAACTCGTTTACGATTGTTTTTATGAATTTCAGTATTAGGATCTTTTTCTAATAGAAGATTATATAAATCATCATCACTATAATTTTTATAATTACCTTTTTTCGTTTCTTCTTCAAACTCATAATCATATAAACTAGCTTTAACATATAAACCAGTTCCACCTACCATAATAGGTGTTTTTTTATTTCTAATTATCTCATCAATAACTTTTCTACTATCTTGTTGATAATGATATACGGTATAGTCATCCTCAATTGTTTTAATATTAATTAAGTGATGTGGAATGCCTTCCATTTCTTCAATAGTCACTTTTGCTGTTGCAATATCAAGATTTTTATATACTTGAGTACTATCGGCATTAATAACTTCACCATTTAATTTTTTTGCCAACTCAATTGATAATTTTGTTTTACCAACGCCTGTTGGACCAACTATAACAATTACTTTATTCATATTACACCTACTTTATTAACATACTATCTCCAAATGAGAAAAAGCGATACTCAAGTTCAA
>JAQVMY010000015.1 GCA_028703405.1 Bacilli bacterium | reverse complement strand
TTTCGGTGTTTTTAAAATATCTAAAAAGGATATTTCATTACCATCTTTGTCAAAACCTATAGATTCATTTATACTTATATTTTTACTATTTTTCTTATCACTTCTGAAATGCATTAGAATTTCATTTGCTATTATCACTTAACGGAATAATATCTTTGTCTCTAACATTTCTAACTCCCAATAAATTAAGGGTTAAATCAACACCATCACTTTCAACACTTGATATTAACAATTTTAATAATGACCTTTTAGTAGGCAAATCTAAAGTATCAAATGTAGTAAAGTATGTACCCATGATATTCAACACCATTTGTGCTGATTCTTGGTCATTTATCATATTAGGCTCTTTATTTTGTAATTTAAAGACGTTTTTTTCTAACTTTTCATTATCATTTCTTAACTTTTTAATTTCATTAGTTATATCTTCTAATAATGAAACATCCACATATTTAATCTTATCTAAAAGACTATTGATAGCAGATTCATTTTTTTTCATCTTATTTTCTAATGATTTAATTTCATTATTAGTTTTATCAGTAGTACTGATACTGGTTTTAGCAATCTTTTCGATTGCTTTATAAAACTTAGATGCTGGATTAACTAATTCTTTAACGGTATCCATAACCAGTTTATCAGCCTCATTACCATTGATATTATTACAATCACATTTTTCTTTATGGCTTTTCTCTTTAAGTTCACACATATAATCAAATCTTAAACTGCCATCAGTCCATGTAGTAGTTTTTAACTTAGGTCTCATATAACTACCACAATGAGAACATCTTAATAGTCCAGATAATAAAGCATTATTCTTAATTGGTTTTCTATACCTTTTATCAGCATTCTTATTTAATGTTTCTTGTACTAGAATAAAATCTTTACCAGATATAATACCTTTATGTTTACCAACAGAGATTATCCAATCGGATATATCTCTTTCTTTTTTTGCCTTGTTAGACTTTTGTTCTGTCTTGTTATAGGCCATAATGCCATTTACACCGTTAAAATCAGATTCGTCACTATAAACATCAACACCTAAATTCTTATAGTATTGGTACATATCAGAATCTGCAACAGCATAAACGGGATTAGTTAATATATTCTTTAATCCCCACCTTGAAAAATATATATTGTTTCTAGTTTTAATATTATTTTGAATTAAATATGTTTCTAATCCGGTCTGACTTTTGTATTCAATGAATTTATCAAATATAAGTTTAATCATATTTATTTCATCAGAAATAGGGGATAGTTTAAATAGTTTGTTCTTCTTACCATCAACACTTGTTTTTTCCATTGCCTCTGATTTATATCCGGTAGGGGTAGTACCACCTAACCAACGTCCCGTTTTAGCAAGTTCAAGCATATTGTCTCTAATACGTTCAGCAATAGTATCTCTTTCAAGTTGAGAGAAGATTGATGTCATCATAATCATGGCACGTCCGCCCGGAGTAACACTTTCAAAGTTTTCACTTGCAGAGAAGAAAGACACATCATACTTTTCAAACTCATCTTTAATGTTGCAAAAATCACTTACATTACGACTAATTCTATCTAGTCGATAAAAGAATACGGACTTAATCTTTTTGTCTCTTATATCTTGTAATAGTCTTTGAAAACTAGGTCTTTTCGTATTTGCACCACTAAAGCCTTCATCCTCATAAACAATAACATCATTATCTAAATCTATATCTTCAAAGTTTAATTTAAGTTTACTCTTACATATTTCAATCTGATTATCAACACTTTCACCTTTACCAGTAAACTTAGATTTACGAGAGTATATTGCATATTTTCTACTATCTTCTTTAAGTTTATTCTTTACCATATTCTTTCTCCTTTAGGATAGAGTTAAATAGAGTATATAATTCTTCGTAATCTTCGTTATATCTAATACTGAATCCTTCTAAAATATCTTGCACATCATTGTTAGTAATTTCATCTTTAATAAACAAATCTACTATCTCTGATACTTTCAAAATTAATTCATTGTTTTCCATAATACCATTCCTTTATGTGTAATCTAATAATATTATATCACATTAGACTATGACTTACAATTAATCTTATAAAATAAAAAGAAAATATATTAATTTATTTAGTAATACTAGATATATTAAATTTTAAAGAATACTTATCTACTATATAGTTATATTTAAGTTAAATTTATATATCATTTTATTATTCTAATTCTTCACTTAAACTTGATTGAAGCAACGCTTTTTTCTTATCATTTAAAAAATTGTAAACCTCAATATCCGTTGTCATTATAACCAATTTTTCTGTTGCTCTAGTGATGATAGAATATATATGGTCTCGTAGATATCCATAACACACTTTTTTTGTTTGTATTATTTTCCCATTATCTATTTTATAACCATCACATAGAAACATTAATACTTTTGGATATTCTTTACTTATTGCAAAGTGGGGTATAGTAGGAGAAACCTTTGAACCAATATTTTCACATTCCTTGTGTCTACATTTTTTTATACAATTTTCGTAGTTTGGAGACTTTGATGGTTCTATGAATTGATAATCGATATAATCATCAATTTTTGTTTTATCATACATAATAATCTCGATTCTATTAACATCTATAAAATTTTTTTTAAATCCTCTAGCAGGTATGTTTAACACCTTCCTTGCAAACATATCAAATGTATTGTCAGTTCTTATTATTTGATTCATATTTATAATTCTTATCATATTTTCTTCCAGAAATCGTTCTAATGATGTCTCACCATCAATACATTGATTTGTATCTCCTAAAAATATAACTTTTGTATTTGAATTCTTATTAATAGAATTTATGTCAGACGTTCCGAGCCTTTGTGCCTCATCTACGATAACAATATCATACGTTTCATTTTCGCGATTAAAGTCTTTGGCTTTCTTAAAATTAATGACTTTTCGTAGTTCCACCGGAATAATTTTTTCTGACATAAATGGTGTAATAACAATAGCGCTTAGTCCGTTTTCTGTATAATATTTATATAAATCTAATGCAAGTAGTGTTTTACCCGTTCCAGCTCTTCCTAACACCATCAAGAATTTATCACTACTAGCAATAATTTGTTCTTTTGCTTTTTCTTGTGAGTTAGACAATATATATTTACCTTCTAAAAACAATTTTGGTTTTAGATAAACAGATACAACGTTCACGTTTATATTTAATAATTGCGGTTCTGTAATCAGGGATAATTTTTCATTCATAAAAATATAATTGGATTCAATTAATTCATCACTAGATTTTTCGTAATAATATAATTTACTATCTTCCAATTCATAGCAAAAAAGGTTAATGTCATATCCGGTGTAATATTCACTGAATATATTGCAGTTTTGTTTTAATTGTTTTATATTTTCACTTGTATGACATTTTTTAAGTTCAATATTTACCAAAGAATTGTTCCCGATTTTAACAAGGTCAAACTCTTTATTTATCCTATTTACTGTGTATGAAACGTTTAATCCATAACGATTGTTTTCATTTATTTTAACAATCAAATCACTTAAAACACATATGTCATCGTCATTAAAAGAAACTCCGTTATAATAAAGGAATTTTTTAACAGAATCATTGTTTTTGCCTACTATATAATTCAAATCAATTAATTTATCGTTATCAAATGTTTTCTTCATATTTAACCCCATAACTAAAACATAATATTAAAAATATTATACCATAAATGATATCTCTTAATGCTAAATTATGGTATAATTTTTATATAAGTGGGTGTAGATATGAATAACGATTTAACATTCTTTACGAATGAACCGGAACGTAATTTGTACGAAAGATTTAGTAAAATTTTAAAGAGAGATACTAGATTTTTTGATGTGCTTGTTGGATATTTCAGAGCAAGTGGGTTTTATTTGTTGCAAAACTCTTTAGATAACGTTGAGAAAACAAGAATTTTGATTGGAATTAATACTGATAAACAAGTTATTGAAATGTATAGAGAATCTCAAGAACAATTTAATGAATTGAGTCTTTCTGCATATGAAGGTAAAAAGATATATAGTCAAGTTTTAAAAAAAGAATTTGAAGGTTCTGAGGATTCAGAAATTGTTGAACAAGGTGTTAATAAATTTATTGAAATGATTAGAAATGGAAAATTAGAATTAAGAGTTTATACAAGACAACCTATTCATGCAAAAGTATATGTTATGAGAAATCACGAGGATAGTTCTGACTATGGCAAAGTTATTACTGGTTCAAGCAATTTTTCTTATAACGGTTTAGTAAACAATTTAGAATTCAATGTTGAATTAAAAAATTCTAGCGATGTTAGATTTGCCCATCAAAAATTTGAAGAACTATGGAATGATTCAATTGAGATAAATCAAGAATGTATAGATACGATTGAAAAAGAAACATGGATTAAAAGTGATATTACACCATATGAAATGTACTTAAAATTTTTATATGAGTATTTTAAAGAAGAAATTAATGATGATAAGACTTTTAGATTTGATGATGATTATCTTATTGCTGGATTTAAACCTTTACAATATCAAATGGATGCAGTAATTCAAGCAAAGAGAATTGTTGAAAAACATAATGGTGTCTTTATATCTGACGTTGTAGGGTTAGGTAAGACGTATATGTGTGCCTTATTTGCAAAAGAATTAGATGGATATAAATTGTTTATTGTCCCACCTGTATTGATTGATTACTGGAAGGGTGTTTTAAGAGACTTTGGTGTTAAAGGTTTTGATGTTAAATCTAGTGGCTCATTAAAGAAAATGTGTGATAATAATGAATATAAACCATTCAAGTATGTGTTTATTGATGAAGCTCACAAATTTAGAAATGAAAAAACTGAATCATATAAATATTTAGATGAAATATGCACTAATAAAAAAGTGGTATTAATTTCAGCAACACCTCAAAATAACTATATTACTGATATTGCCAATCAAATGTATTTGTTTGAATCAAAGACTAATTCTACGATACCAGGTGTGAGAAAAATTGAGCAATTCTTTTTGAGTTTAAGAAAAGATATTAACGAATTTCAAAAGGGAAGTGATGAATATTATAAGGCAATAGAAAAGGCTTCAATAAAGGTTAGAGATAGGGTCCTTAGAGAAGTTATGATTAGAAGAACAAGAACTGAAATTCAAAAAAATTACAAAGAGGATTTAGAAAAACAAGGACTATCATTTCCTAAACTTGGTAATCCAATAAAAGAAACTTATGAATTTGATGCTAAAACTGAAATGATATTTGAACATACAATTGATTCAATAAAAAATCTTACATACTCACGTTATAAACCTTTAACATATGTTAAAACTCAATTTTTAAACAACGAAATGAATCAATTATTAACTGGGCAAAGAAACATGGGCGCTTTCATGAAGGGCGTTCTTATCAAAAGACTTGAGAGTAGTAAATATGCTTTCCAGATGACTCTTGATAGATTTATTAAATCGCATGAACAATTCATTAAAATGTATAATGATGGTGAAGTGTGGATTAGTAGAAAATTAAATGTAGATGAACTATTAGATAAAGAAGATTTTGAAACTCTCCTAGAAGGTAAAGAAAAAGGAAATGCTTTTTCGTTTAAGTCAGAACAGTTTTCTTCAACTTTTATTGAGCATTTAAGTAAAGATTTACTATTATTAAATGATTTAAAAGAAATGTGGGAATCAATTGATTATGATTGCAAATTAAATTACTTTATAGATATGTTGAAAAATGATAATAAGTTGCAAAATAAAATTATTATATTTACTGAATCAAAAGAAACCGCAAATTATTTAGCAAAAAATATTGAAGATAAATTAAGTAGAAGTACTATTTTCTTTAGTGGTTCAATGAGTGATGGTATTAAAACAATAATTAGAAATAATTTTGACCCTAATGTTGATGCAGAGAATATTGCGAATGATTATGATGTTTTAGTTACAACTGATGTACTTGCTGAAGGAATGAATCTGCACAGAAGTAATGTAATAATTAATTATGATTTACCATGGAATCCTACCCGTATAATGCAAAGAGTAGGTCGTATTAACAGAGTAGGAACTAAGCATACCGAATTATTCGTATATAACTTTTTCCCTACAACTAATTCTAACGATTTAATTCATCAAAATGAAAATATAATGAGTAAAATTCAAATGTTTCATAATATTTTAGGAGAAGATTCTAAATTTCTAACTGAGGAAGAAAATGTTTCTACTCATGAGCTATTCAGAAGAATGACAACAATAGATGCAGATGAAGAAACAGGATTGAATAATGAGTTGCACTATTTAAAATTAATTAGAGGTGTTAGAGATAATGAACCAGAAATATTTGATAAGATAAAAAATCTTCCACCAAAAATTAAGATTGGAAGAAATAGTGAATATACTGAATTATTAACTTTCTTTAGAAAAGGTTATGTAAAGAAATTTTATTTATCAAATGAACATAATTGTGATGAAGTTAATTTTGATACAGCAATTGAAAAGGTAAAAACCGATAAATCAGAAGTGGCAAAAAATATTAATTCTAAATATTATGTGTTTTTAGATAAAAACAAAGAACAATTTAACAATTATGATAATGAGGAAGAAGAGGAGTTTGCTAGTGCTAATTTACGAAAAGGTACGAGTAATTCGAAGGCAATTATATTGGCTATAAAAGAGGTAATTAAACGTACTGATATATTGTCTAATGAAGAAATTGAAATCGGTAGAAAATTAATAAATTTATTACAAAATGGCGAATTACCATCAAGACTTTTAAAGGATGCTAATAAGATGAAAGAACAAAATGTTAAATCTGTCGATGATTTAATTAAGTTCTATAAAGATTTTGTTAATATGATTCCTTCAACTTATTTTGAATTAGAAGAAATCGAAAGTAAAAAAGAAAGAGTTCAAACAGAAATAATTTTATCCGAATTATTTATGAATTAAGGTGTTTAAAAATGAATGAAAGAAATAAAGAATATTTAGAATTATTAAAACACTCTTTTGATGAAACGTCATTTATTGATTTTATTAAAGATTTACTTAATCTAAGTTCTTCAGATATCGCTAACAACTTTAATGAGAAAACAGATGTTTCAAAACAATTCGAGGAAAATATAAAATATTATAAATATATTGCTAAATATAATGATGGATTAAATAATATAGGAGTATTTATAATTAAATTAAGTGATAAAACAACAAGCAACGCAAGAAATATTCAAAGAAACTTTGTTGCAAAGTTATTATCCACTTATGATTTAGATGCATCAATAGTATCTTTTTATTCAGATAAAGAAACGTCTTGGAGAATATCATTTGTAAAAAAAGAATTAAGTTTTGGTGATAGGGGATTTAAAGAAGTATTAACCCCGGCTAAAAGATATTCTTATTTAGTTGGTGAACACGAATCTGTTCATACTGCCAAAGAGTTTTTACTTAAACTTCTTTCAATTGATTCGAGAAAAATTACCCTTGCAGATATAGAAAGTGTATTTGATGTAGAAAAGGTTACGAAGAGATTCTTCGAAGAATACAAAGAAAAATATTTGCAATTAAAAGAATATTTAGATAAGAATCAAGACTTTATAACCGAATCAGAAAAATGTGATTTCAATTCAGTGGAATTTGCGAAAAAACTAATGGGACAAATTGTATTTTTGTATTTTTTGCAAAAAAAAGGATGGCTTGGTGTTCAATTAATTCCTAATCAACTTTCTAATTCTGAATATACAGAATTATTAAATCAAAGTGATAGTGTTTCGCAGAATTTAATTAAATTGTTTTACGAATTAAAAGATAGTGAGTATGTTATAAATAAGAATGAATTGAGACAGGCCGAAGAACAAGATATAAATAATATATCTAATATATTTATTAATACTGAATATAACAAAACATGGGGTTCTGGAGATAAAGGATTTATTAGGTCTATTTATAAACAAGCAATTAAAGAACATAAAAACTTTTTTGAAGAATATTTGGAACCATTTTTCTATAAAGGTTTAAATGAAAAAAGAGAAAATCAATATTTCCCTTTGTTTAACTGTAAAGTGCCATTTTTAAATGGTGGATTGTTTGAACCTCTAAATGGTTATAGATGGTCAAGTGCTAATTTCAATATTCCAAACAATATGTTTAGCAACGAAAACAAAGATGGAATATTAGATTTTTTAGATTTATATAACTTTACTATTGATGAAGAAGAACCTTTGGAAAAAGAAGTTGCAGTTGACCCTGAAATGTTGGGTAAAATATTTGAAAATCTTTTAGAGGTTGATGATAGAAAATCAAAGGGGGCTTTTTATACACCGAGAGAAATTGTTTATTATATGTGTCAAGAAAGTTTGGCGAATTATCTGGTTGCTAAGGCTGGTGTAGATTATAGTGAGATTATTAAATTTATAAAATACGGTGATTTAATAAGTCAAATAGATTGGGAAGCTTCAATCAATGATAATAATAATTTTGAAATAGGTTCAACAATATACGAGAATATAGTTGCTATTGACAGAGCGTTAATTGATGTTAAAGTTGCCGACCCGGCAGTTGGTAGTGGGGCTTTTCCATTAGGAATATTGACCGAAATAGTTAAATTACGTAATAATTTAACAGTATATATGATGATAAAAAACGAACTTGGTTTAATAAATATAAGCGAGCTATCCAACACCGAACAAAACAAAAGAGACATTTATGATATGAAACTTCAAACAATTGAAAATTGTATTTATGCGGTTGACATTGAAGTTAGTGCAGTTGATATTGCAAAATTAAGATTGTGGTTATCTTTAATAGTTGATTATCCAAATGAGGAAGAACCAAAACCATTGCCAAACTTAGATTGTAAGATTATGCAAGGAAATAGTCTTGTTGATGAATTTGATGACGTACCTTTATTTAGTCAAAAAATATTAAACAAGTCTTTAAAAAGTAATATTGCATCAAGACAACAAAATTTATTTGGTTATACTGAAAAAATAGACATTCAGCAAACTCTACAACTATTCGATGACGAAATCAATTTAAATGATTATATTGATAAAATGCTAAATTTACAAAAAAGTTATTTTAATACTTCTGATAATGCTTTAAAAAAGGAATTGAAAAAAAAGATTGAATGGATTCAAAACAATATGATTCAAGAATCGCTAAAGAATGAACCAAAAAAACTAAAAGAGTTTCTTAAAGAGGCAAACAAAAAGCAAAAGCCTTGGTTTATATGGGAACTAGAATTTTACGATGTGTTTAAACATAATGGTGGATTTGATATTGTTATTGGTAATCCGCCATATGTAAGCGTTAAAGCAATATCAGAAAAAGAAAAACAATATTTTAAACATAAATATATTGCTGGTCAAGGAAGATTCAATCTATTCACATTAATGATTGAAAAAGGGTATAATCTTTTAAAAGAAAAAGGATGTCTAATTTTTATACAGCCAGATGGCATATTTACAAATACTGAATATAAGTATATTAGAAAATTAATTGTGGATAATTGTACATTAAAAGAAATAGTATATTTTGAAAAAAGAATATTTACTGCTGCTGTTGATACCGCAATACTGTCTTTAACCAAACAAAAAAATGAAGATAACAATATTATAATAAAAAGAAATATGCAAGATGAAATGTTTAAATTGTCACAAAAAGCAATCAGAGGAAACAATGATTATTTGATTGCCATAAAACTAGATGAAAGTAGCAAAAAAATTACAGACAAAATCAATAAAATTTCTAATTTCAGGCTGGGTGATTTATTGGAAATACAGCAAGGCATTATATATTCTGGATTACCAAAAGAAAAAGTTTTTTCAAATTATAAGGATTCTGATGAATATAAAAAATGTCTTGACGGTAGAGATGTTTGTAAATGGTTTGTTAAATGGGATGAAAAAAAAGAAAATAAATATATAAGATATACAAATGCACTTCATAGACCGAGAGAAGAGAGAATTTTTTTGGCGAAAGAAAAAATCTTATTGCCGAGAAAAAGTACAAAAATATCTTGTGGATATGACAGTGAACAATACTATGCATTAAATACTGCTTATATATGTCTTTTAAAGGAAGCATCCTCAGATATAGAACTAAAATATTTACTAGCTTTGATGAATTCAAAGTTGTTTAACTATTACTATAAGAAAGTATATCTAGGATGGCAAATTGTTATACCGGCATTAAACGAACTTCCGGTGGTTTCTTCAAATTATCAACAAGAGATAATTGATTATGTTGACATGATATTAAATAGCAACGATGAATGTTTAATAAAAAAATATGAGAAAATGATAGATGAAAAAATATACAAAACTTATGGTCTCACAGAAGAAGAAGTAATTGAGATTGAACTATATTTTAACTAATATACTTAATTCATGAACTAATATTGTAGTTTTGTTTCCATATCTCTCCTATATAAGTAAGGAGGGATAAGAATATGCAGAAGTATTTAACTGTTGATGAAGTTAGAACTATAACAAGAATGTCTAACGACAGTATTAGAAAGTGTATCAGAAATAATATACTAAAAGCGTCTAAGATTGGTGTTAGATATTTAATATCAGAATCAGACTTAGAAGAATTTATATTAAGTAAAAATAAGAAGATTTGTAAATAAACAAATCTTTTTTTGTTGGAGGAAAAATGGAAACAATAAAATTAGGAATTGAATTAAGTGACTTAGAAGAAGATATAATTAAATTTATGGATGAAATTATTAAAGAAAAAAAACAAAAAGAATTTTTAAGTAATAATATGGTATATCAAGCAATGGAAAAAGACGAAGAGAATGAAAAGTTTTTACAATTATTTAAAAGAAATATAAATCAAATATTACTTATATTAGAAAGAAATGATGTAATAATTGATTGCCCTTCTTGTAAAAGAATTATGAATGAAGTAGGACATACTCATTTACATTATGGCAAAATGACTAAATAAATGATAAAATAAGTATTGAATTGTGGTGGGGATATGTTAGTGTATTGTTATAAAGGTAAAAAATGTGTTACATCTACTGAATATTATAATTCTAATAAAAATGTAATATCATTGTTTAGATATAATCCAACTCTCTTTCGTTTTCATCCGGAATGTAAGAAACATGAGAAATGGCTTATTGATGTATATTGTTCTTATACTACTTTATGTGAGTTTAATAATTTATTAGTAAGAGATGAATATGATAAAGCAATTTCATTGTTAAAAGATTTTATATTAAATCATGAATATATAAAAAATAGTATAGACAATGATTGCGTTAATAATTATAGATATATGAAAAAATGGTTAAATGAATTAGAAAATAATTTGATTCAAAAAAGCAATATTAAAAAGAGTGTGTCAGTCATAATGAAGGATTATGCTAAACAAGAAATATTTAAAGTTAGTGGATGCAATTTAAAAAGTAATTATTATGATGACTAGAGAGTACAGTAAAATGTACTCTCTTTTTTTGTTTTGGGAGCGAACGCAAAACGAACATCAAAACACCCAAAAAGTGATGTTTAGGGGCAGACACGAGGTCATTGAGTATGTAATAATGTAAGCGTCAAGAGAAAAATAATATTTAATTAGTCGACTTGAATATTATTTAGAGAGGAGTGTTGTTATGAAAATAATAGTTAATTATCCTAAGGAAATTGAGCAAATAGAACAATTAGAAAATAATATAGCATTATTTCATGCAACACTATTAATTGAAACAATTAAGAAAAAAAATCTTGACGAAAAAAATAATAAAAAAATACTTAAAGAAATCATAACTAAAGTAAAGGAGAAAGAAAATTATGATAGTAGAAGATTTAACTAAAGATTGCAAATCTGGTAAGGAGGCATATAACTTATTAACAGAATATTATGACGAGTTATTTGAAAAAGTTTTTTCAGAAGAATATGAAGCCGGTAATATGCTATTTTCTTCAGATGAAGAAGAATTATATGATAAAATGCGTGAAGGTGTAGTTGGTACAATGGTTGATTATTTAGACCAATACATATCTTTAGTCAAGGTAGAAACTCTTGATGATATTTGTAGAAGCATAATAAGAACAAGAATGGAATGCTATAATTACAAATATAAGAAAAAATATAACATAGATTAATAATAATTAAAAGAGAACAATTGCAATTACGCAGTTGTTCTCTTTTTTTTTTTATTCATCTATATCCTTAAAGAATTCAGAAATTGGAACTCTTAAAGTTTTAGAAATTACATATATAAATTCCAGACTAAAGGTTTGAAAACTACTATTTTCAATATTTGCAATAGTGCCTTCATTATATTTGATTTTGTCTGCTAGTTGGACTTGGGTAAGTCCTTTTTCTTTTCTGATTCTTTTAATGTTTTTACCAACGATTGTATAGATATATTTATTATCATCTTTGCGAACTTTCATTTATTATCACCTATAAGAATCATCTCATATACATTTATACAATGTACTGCATTTAATGAATGTATTTTTTGATAAATATATGATAAAATTATTATAGAAAATATTTTATAGAAGGGAAGGGTTTAAATATGGCGTTAATAAAATGTAAAGAGTGTGGAAATGAAATAAGTGATAAAGCAACTCATTGTGTTCGTTGTGGTTGCCCTATTAAAATAGAGGAAAACATTACTAAAAGAAAAGTTATAATATCACAAAAGAAAATGGGTTTTTTTGGAAGTGGAGTTAATATATTTGTTTATATTGATAATCAAATGATTGGTAAAACATCAAGTGGTAACAGTATCAGTATAGAATTACCGATTGGTAAACACTTTATTAGTTTAGAGATGCCTGTCAATCAAGCAAATAGAAATGCGTCTAACGTTTCAAAAGATGGTAAAGAATTTTTAATTAAAGAAGAAACGAATGAGGTGAATATTAATATTTCTATAAAACTTGGTTTGATTGAAGGAACTTGTAATGTTGATGAAATAATTTACAAATAAACTAAATTAGTATAGGCGGGACGCCCGTTATATACTTTTTTTATACTTAATTTACTTTAATTACCCCCCTATATATTGATACACCTCTTAGATTCAATTTGAGGTTGCTCTCTGTTCACATTTTTTAGAGATATAAATTTATATTAGTTGTATATTATCGTTGCAGGAGGAGGTTTTAAAATTGCAGACAGAGGTGTATATGATATGATTGTCGAGTCAAAATTGTTTTCTAATATAATTAAGGTATTAATTTAATAATTATATTTATTTTTTGAAAAGAATTATAATCTTATTATAAAGGGAGTTTTTAATTATAGAAAACTTTGATTATATATTTTATCGTACTTCGTTGCAATTATATTATTTATCTTTCTTTTAAATATATATATTTATATATATATTATTTTCTTTATATAAATTTAATTACTTTCAGCAATAGCAAACAAACGTTTGATTAACTATTGTTTTTTTTCTGTTTTTTTGATATATTGTTATTGTGCAACAGCAATTATATTCTGTAATGTATGAAAGGAGGAATAGTATGGCAAAAACTCAAGAAGGCAAAAAAAAAGTATATGTTAGCGCATACACTTATAAGAAAAACGGAAAAACAGTTAAAGTTGGTCAGAAATATCGTTCTACACCAAATTAAAATAAAATAAGAGAGAAAATTATAATTGCTTTGCACAGCATCTTTATTTTATTTTCTACAATTATAATATCATGAAATTATTAATATAGTCAAACTTTTTTTAAAATATATTTACTGTTTTAGAAAGGAAACCATTAATTATATTTCTATTTTATTTATTGTTGTATGAAATTGCAATAAAGAAATTCAGATAAAATAGAAGGGAAATAAAAAAATGAAAGTTAAAATTTATAATGTTGAACACGGAAGTTGTACACATATAATAACACCAAACAATTTAAACTTGTTGTTTGATATCGGTAGTAAAGGTGATAAAAGTATGGCTTCTCATATTAAAGAAAACTATTTAAAGCAACCAATTATTCCGTCTTACAATTCGAATTACAAACAAATTGATTATTTATGTATCACTCATCCTCATGAGGACCATATATATGACTTGCCTAAACTAAAAGAATTAGGTATTGCACCTAAAGTATTATGGAGAGATAGTAGTGCTTTTGATGTAGTACCAACAGATAATACTGGTATTCATAAAGTTATTGCTGATACGGCAAACGATATGAGTCATACATATACTAACCCGGTATCAGATACAACAAATCCAACTTTATCAAGTAACAATGGGGGAGTTAGTTTTGAAATAATTCAACCACCAGTTAGTATGAGAACGAAAGATGATTTAAACACATTCTCTCCAATAATCGTTATGACTTACTCTAAATATAAATTTATTATAACCGGAGATAATTCAAAAAATATACTGCAGTATATGATGGATAATAATTATAAAGAGGTTAAAGACAAAATTAAGGATGCAGATATTTTAATTGCGCCACATCACGGCAGAGACACTGAATTTTGCAAAGATTTTTATGATTGTGTTAATCCTCAACTTACCGTTATCTCTGATAAAAAGATTGAACATGATTCTCAAACATATTCTTCAACAAATTACTCGGGTAGAGGAATGATGATTAATAATGAAGAAAGATATACTTTAACCACAAGAAAGGATGGAACAATTACATTTGATTTTGATGATTATCACTTTAATGTAGTTTGTAATCCTAACGAATATTAATATGAGTGATAAGATACCATTTTATAATTTTTTAAATATGTTCCTAATCGGTATAACATATCTTTTCCTATCTTTTGCCTTATATTATGATAAAATATTAGGTTTTGTTAAAACTTCATCTATTGATTTCAATATATTTTTTAATTCTGGTATTACAGTTATTATTACAACAGTGTTTTTCTCATTATGCTATTTAGTCGGTTTAATAATCAATAGAATTGGTTCATTGATTATTGAAGAGATTTTATTAAAATTTAGGTTTATAAAAATTGACTATAATAGTTTTAATGAGAAAAAAGAAAAGTATAAAATACTTGATATAATGTCAAGAGAATATTCATTATCAAGAACACTAGTTGCAATGTTCTTATTGATATTTATAAATAGTATCTTTGTTACTAATTATCTTTTGATGATTATAACATGTTTATTATTAATATTGTTTCTATTTTCAATGAAAAAATTCAACAGAAGAATTATTCAAATATTAGATTCTAAATAATAAAATGAATATCCACATAAAAAAAGATTTAGAGGGTTAAACTTCTAAATCTTTTATAATTTTCATTGGATATTGTAGATGTACCATTTTCCCATCTCTTAATAGTTGCATATGATACATTCAATAACTTTGCTAATTGATTCATTGATAGATTATTCTTTTCTCTAAAGTCTTTTATTTGCTTTATAGGGTCATTCATTAAGAAGGTTAGGTAAGTATTAGATTTACCAAACTTTCCTTTAATATCAAGTATTTCAACAATCTTATTTATTGTTTCAACATCATAATAACTTTTTGCCTTATTTTCAATTGCCATAACAACTTCCCTTGAAACGTTTAATTGTTCGGCTAATTCTGATTGGTCTATATCATTTAATCTTCGATAGTACTTTAACTTTGTTTGAGTGCTACTTTGTTTATTTATTTTAGGTAATTTTCTCTTTGTATGAGTCTTTATTTTATATAATATAAGGGATTCATCGTTTATATTGCTAAAAGTGTCTTGAAATGCCATACATAAATCCGTGATGTTAGAATTACATTTTCAATACACCTAGCACAATAAGTAGTTATTCTTGTTTCATGTTTTTTTGAAAAGGTATCAATTCCTTTTATTAAACCAATTGTTCCAATGCTTATTA